>WFYK01000163.1 GCA_015490105.1 Aquificaceae bacterium
AGGAGGAAGAGCCTGAAGTTTCTCAAATCTAAATTTTCCAGAACCCTTTCATAGGATTCGTGATACTGTCCGAACCTGCAGGGTCCGCAGGCCCCCACCGTAACGAAAGCGTATCCATTCACGAGCTTATCCTTACCTTCTTTAGAGCTCTTTTCCTTCAAGAACCTCGCCAAGTTTCCTGCGGTGAAGGTAGTAGGACAGCAGGCACCCGTATCTATGAGTTCCTTTCCTATGTCCAGATCTTGACGCTCTATCTGGGGAAGGGGTTCCGCTTTGTATCCTACGTTTTCCAAAGCCCCCTGTATGAGCCTTTCGTGTTTCCAGGTGAGGCCACCGAAAACGATGGTTACCTTTCCCCTCTCCTCGGGGGATATGGGTCTGGGTCTATAGGCTCTATACTGCTCTAAAACCTCCATAGCTTTCACCTCCCTTCCATATTCCTCTCAAACCCAAATCTACAAGATCCCGCGCCACCTTTTTTGTATCCACATCCTTTTTATCCAGGAGCCCAACTATTACTTCCTTGACCGCACCTATTAAAGCCTTTGCAAGTACGGAGGTATCACACTCCCTAAGAAGCCCCAAGTCTATACCTTTCCTGAGGGAGTTTTCCACCATTGAGGTGACTTCATCAAAGAACTCCTCTATGGTTGAAAAGAGCTTAGGATCACAGTTTCTCTGAAGGACTATGCGAGCAAGCTCTTTTTCCTCAAGGGCAAAGTCCAAAACCCTTTGGATATTCTCAACTATCTGATCCACCGGATCCCTCTTGAGATCGATTACCTTTATCCTTACCCTCAGTTCGCTGACGACCTCTTTTAGGATCTCTTTTAGGATCTCTTCTTTGCTCTTGAAGTAAAGGTAAAAAGTTCCCCTTGCGACTCCCGCGGTGTCTATGATGTGGGAAATCTGGGCGTTGTAGTAACCCTTTTCTGAAAAGACCTTCTTGGCAGCCCTTAAGAGTCTCCCCCTCGTTTGGACTGACATGTCAGTTCAATAAAAAGGAACAAGAAAAACCATAGAAGTTTCTATGTTTTAGATCATAGCTCGCTTATGTATTGCATAAAGGATATCATTTGCTATATTCATTGTATTATGAGCGGGTTGGATCTGAACGAACATCTTATACGTGAGATTACAGAAAGTGTAAGATTTCTTCTGAGGTTATTCGACGAGAACCCAAAATTTGACGATATTGATCTTGACGACGTTAGAGCTTTCACCCACAGGGTAGGGGACTTCATAGTAAATGCTCTTGTCTCCTCAGAAGAAGAGAAAACCAAAAGTCCAACGAACAAACCTGCGCGGAAAAGGAAAAACCTTTCTGTAGAAAAGGATCTTTTGTCCTTCGATGAAAGTTTGTTAAGAGATCGCATAGTGGGACAAGACAGAGCTTTGAAGGAAATAGCTAAAGCGATCCGCATAGGGGCAAAGAAGGCAATCCTCTCTGGAAAAAGGTCCCTTATAACTACCATGGTATTCGCGGGGCCCACCGGCGTAGGGAAAACGGAAACCGCTAAAGCTTTAGGAGAGGTATTAAAGCCACTGGGATACGAGTTTATAAGGATTGATCTCAATATTTACAGTTCCACAGAGTCCGCTTGGACACTTATAGGATCCCCCAAAGGGTTTGTAGGCTCCGAATCAGGAGGTATCCTGACGAGAAAAATAAGGAAAAATCCGAGGGTGGTAATCCTCTTTGATGAACTCGAAAAGGCAAACCCTTTACTTCACACCACCTTCATGACCCTATTAGATGAAGGCTACATAGAGGAACAATCAACAGGCAAACGGTATTTCTTAGATAGAGGAATTATTATCTTTACAACAAACTACATGGCGGAGGAATTCGGAACTTTGGCGGAACAAGAGGATACGGAGTTAGATTTGAAAGCTATGAACCTTTTAGAGACATACGTTGGACTCCCGGAACTTGTAGGAAGGATAGAAAGAGTTATACCCTTTAGGAAGCTCAACGAAAGGGATCTTATGGAAATAGCCCACAAGGTTTTGAGTAAATACGATAGGGAAGCTTACGCTTTCGTTTTGGCAAGAAAATACATTCACTTAGCCCAAAGATACGGTGTAAGAGCGTTTGTAAGGAAAATAGAAGAAGAAGCCATTTTAGGCCTCTCCTAAATCCCTCTTTGCTTCCTGCCAGAGGGCTTCCATATCTTCAAGGCTCATATCTTGTAACTTTAGCCCCCTTTCCAACGCTTTCTTCTCCATCAAAGTAAACCGCCTCACAAACCTATCGTTTGCCTTCTGCAGTGCACTTTCCGCGTCTACGTTCAAAAAGCGGGCAAGTTCCACCACCGCGGTGAGGATGTCTCCTATTTCGTGCTCCACGTTAGCTGTGTCTCCTTTATCTATAGCTTCTTTTAGCTCCTTTATTTCCTAGTTTATCTTTTCGAAAACTTGGGAGATATGGGTAAAGTCAAATCCCACCTGCGAGGCACGATCTTGTAGCTTTTGAGAACGCATCAGCGCAGGTAGATGTTTGGGAATGCCGTCAAGAACGCTTTCTCTTTTTTCCATCTTCTTTTTTTCCCAGTTTTTTAAAACCTCCTGCGGGTCCGCGTTTCCGAAAACGTGAGGGTGTCTGTCTATGAGCTTCTTAACCAATGTGTCTATTACGTCGTCTATCGTAAAAGCACCTCTTTCCTTAGCTATCTGAGCGTGGAATACGGGTTGAAGGAGCAGATCACCGAGCTCTTCTTTCAGTCTCTCATCGTCCTTTGAATCTATAGCATCCAAAACCTCGTAAGCTTCTTCTATAAGATACTTTTTCAAACTCTCATGCGTTTGATCTCTATCCCAAGGGCACTTCTTTCTCAGCTCTTCCATGATCCTTTTTAGATCTTCAAAGCTGTATCTTCTCATCGAAACACCTCACAACAAAAAGTTTGCCAAGGCCAAGCTGAGTTTTACCCCCCTTTGAAGACCCGATCTCACCTGAGACAGTCGCAGGGTAGCTTCAGCCTTTCCCTCGCTTAGGAGAAACGCCTCCAGAGCGTCCAAGATAACTTCCTTTTCCCTTAAAGATAGCCCATCCACCCTTTGAAGAGCACCGTAAACCTTAGCCGGGTCTTTGGAAGTTAGAGCCTCATATATATCCTTTATTTTATTAAAAATAGTTGCCTTCGATGGACTTCCGCCCGAAAGGACGTATAGTTTTTCATCTCTCAAGCCGGTCAGCTCGAAGAATACGTCCTTAGGC
>WFYK01000164.1 GCA_015490105.1 Aquificaceae bacterium
AGTTTATTAAACACTACGGAGGCTATCTGAGGGGATTTATAGGAAAGTTCAAAATAGTGTCAGATTCCGAGGAACTACTGCGTTTTATATATCAGTATGGTCTCGGTCTCAGGACCGGCCAAGGATTCGGGTATCTGGAGGTGGAGGATGGAAAGGCTTGAGTATGAAGTTGAATTTATAACGCCTGCGTTTATAGGGGGAGCGGATCAGCAAGCGGAACTGAGACCTGCGAGTTTTGTAGGACTGCTAAGGTGGTGGTGGAGGGTAGTTTTAGCCTCGTTCCTTAGCGATATAGAAAGCATTCATGAATGGGACGGTAAGCTCTTTGGCACACAAGAAAGAGCAGGAAGCGTATTTCTGAAACTTAAGCTTACAGAAAAGAAAGAAGGAATTACTGAGAATTGGGACACATCTACACGCACGCAGGATGAAGGAAAGGAATACATGCTTGGCATGGGAGGGAGAAAGAGAAACTATATCAAACCAGGAACCACCTTCGGGCTTGAGCTTATAGTTCCTGATGCTTACAAAGAGGTTGTTGATGCGTTAGTAAAGCTATCTGTATCTTTTGGCGGTATAGGATACAGAGCAAGAAAAGGTTTCGGAAGCATGAAATTAACCAATAGCGATGTAGGGTATGATGTTTTGAAAGTATCATACTGGCAAGACATTTTAAGAAAGTTAGACTTAAAAGAGACAAAACCGAACTCGGATTTGCCCAACTTGGAAAATCTTATACTACTAAAATATGACTATCAGGAAAGCGAAGACTGGAATTGGCAACAAGCTTTAAATAAGCTCGGAGAAATCTATAGAAATGTGAGACGCGCGGGTAGAGATAAAACACCAGAATATGAATCCTGTATTTACTACTTTTTAAGGAGCAGGAAGGTTAACTTCAGAAAGGTAAAACTTGAAAATTTACCTTTTGGACTCCCAATTATGTTTCAGAGTAAGACCTTACGTGTTAAGAAAAAGCGGGGAAAAGGGAATGAACACGCCAAGGCTCAACTGAGCTGGAAACCTTTATATGAAGAAAGGTCCGATAAAGAAAGATCTACAACAAAAAGAAGAGCTTCAAGCATACTCTTTAATGTAAAGAAAGAAGGAATCTACGCCCTTGCATTTAAGTGTAAATTCCTCCCAGAGGACTCAAAACTGAGAATCCAAGCTAAAGGAGGTTATTGGGATCTAAAGGGGCAGGATAAACCTAAGCCGATAAACATAAACTTTAATAGGAACATCTATGTGAACACTTTTGACCAAGTAATTCAAAAGTTGAAGGATGAGGGATTTAAGGAGGTTAACCTATGAACCTTCTAATTTTCACCTTCTCACCTGTTCAGGGGTTTATCCAAAAGTCAAGGAAACTCAGAGATCTCTTTAGCTCAAGCTATATGCTTTCATACATAACTCAAAAGCTTGTGGAATATGCAAAAGATTGCGGGGCTTCAATAATATATCCAGTTGTTCCCGAAGGAGCTTCAAACAAACTCACCGCCAACTATCCTAACAGGTTCGTAGCTAAAGTAGAAAAGAACATATGCGGTGAATTGGCAAAGAAGTTTGAAGAGATCTGGAAAGAAATATACACCTTCGTAGCGAACGAGCTGGGTCTTGAAGGGAAACTAAGGGAGCAGTTTTTCCTTCATACAAAACACTACTTCAAATACTTCTGCCACGTTCAGCCCTTGGGTGGGGACTACGGGGAAGCTTACGACCTTGCGGAGAGGTATTTAGGAGCTAAGAAAAGTTTCAGACCGTATTACGGGCTTGAAGATGGCTACAAGTATACTCCCGAGGACGGGAAAGAAACTTATCCCAACGGCTGTTATCTTTGCGGCGAGCTTCCCGCCTTGGCGGTGGATTGGAAGGAGTTTATAAGTAATTTAGAGGAAGGAAAAGAAGAAAAAATAAATTACAGAATAACGTTAGGTGATAAGCCTCTGTGCGGTGTGTGTTTGACAAAGAAACTTTTCCCTAATTATCTCAAAAAAGTAGAAAAAGTAAAGGTTCCCTTTTTTCCCAGCACGAAAGATCTCGCTTGGGTGAATCTCAAGGAGAACTTGAAGGAGGCTCCCAATGCAGGTGAAATCCTTTACTTAGTAAACACCATAGAAGAAAACTTTGATAGGAAGGACATAAAAGAAATAAATGCGGACTTTCTTGATCCTG
>WFYK01000165.1 GCA_015490105.1 Aquificaceae bacterium
AAGGAAGACTAATGAACGGATAGACCTTATGAACCAGAGGTTTGATACTGTAATTCAGATGCTTTCGGAAATTTTAAGGAGGTCTTAAACTTTGAAACTTTGCTCAAGTGTTTGAAAGAGGTTTCTTGAGGAGTGAGAAGTATAAAGATGAAAGTTAGGAAAGTTGTCGTAGAGCCTCTGGATAAGCTCTTCAGCGAGGTAACGAGTGCGGTGGCAGAGCATGAACGGGGAACGGATGTAAAGCTTGACTACATTTCCTTCGCCTCTATAGAGGACCTCAATAAAATTCTCACTACTAAGAGAAAACAGCTCCTTGATGCGGTCAAGAAGTTCAAGCCCAGCTCACTTCATCAGCTCGCCCAAATCTTGGGAAGGGATTACAAGAACGTCTACAAAGACGCTATCGTGCTGGAGAAGGCAGGATTTTTAGAGTTTAGAAAAGAGGGAAAGACGCTTATTCCAGAAGTCCCTTACGATGAGATAGATATAAAAATCAAGGTAGGAACAGAACTTCACCTGTGAACTTTCCTCCCCTTTCCTGTCCTACCTTACTTCCATAGAAAACTTCTGCTCTTGGTGGTATTTTGTTCCCCCGTAGTATGAATTGGAAACAACAAGGCCACCCCAAAGCTGGGGTGGCTTTATATTGAATCTTTATGGATATCCTGGACCGCTGTCTACTTTAACAGGGGGTACAGGTGCAGTATTATCACCAGGTTTTAATGTTCGGCCTCTATACATATAGTATATATAGGCCTCTAAAGCTTTCATTTCTTCACTATCATGGGCAAGCATTTTTCCTTTTAAAGGTATTTTTATACACCAATTTATCATGTCTCTTAAGGTAGCAACTTCACCTACATTAGGCTGAAATTTGGGAAAGGTATCAGGATTAGTAAATGCTGCATCAGGATGGCAGTTTGCACATGTCAAACCGTTTGTTCCAAGCTTTGGACTATGAAAAAGCTCATCCCCCTTTTTAACAAGATTAATAAGTTCCTCGTGCATAAGCTTAAGATCCTCCTCGGTGAACGGAGGCTTGCTTAAACTAAAGTTAGCAGATACGCTTAAGATCAAAGATCCCATAACAAAAAACTTAACAACTCTCATAGCTAATACCTCCTATTAAAGAGGGACTCCTTTCTTTAACTCAGGTGGTATTAACTCAGCCCAGGTCTTGTATTCAAATAGGCCTAAGAAGGTCTCGTCTATATATGTATTCGCCCACCCAACACCATCGTATATATCTCCAGGATCGACCCTCAGCATTTTGATTTCTGGATAAGGAAGCTCCACGGGTGGATAAGGCCATGGCCAAGCAGTAGCTAAATTTCCTATGTGAACCATATTACCTGTCTTGTTGTAAACAACTTGATGCACATGACCATGAATAGCTATAACCTTTTCAAATTTTGAAAGGATTTTCCGTATTTCTGGAGCATCTTTAGTTTGAAAATTCCATCGAGGATAATAATCCCATAAAGGCGAATGTGTAAATATAACTATAGGTGTGTCTGGAGGAAGGTTTTTAACATCTTTTTCTAACCACTCCAACTGTTCCTCACCTACCCCCCATAGACCACATATATGACATTCCAGTTCTGCTATGGCAAGCATCCTTTCCCATGGACTCATGTTTCTCGCTGTCCAATAATCCTCTACCAATATTGAATTCATGCCTATGAAATGAACACCTTTGTGGTCAAAACTCCAATAAGGTTTTCCAAACATTTCTTTCCATGTCTGACCCAAATCAAGATACCAATCGTGCTCGCCAGGTATTATAAAGTAAGGTATTCCATTATCTTTCAGCCGATCTAGCATCCTTTTACCCTTTTCAAGTTCAACTTTCTTACCAAAATTTGCAAGATCTCCTATAAAAAGAACAAAATCCGGCTTAGGTCTCATTCTAATAACATCATCTATAGCCCTTTTTAAAGTTTCATCAAATCTATGATTTGGCATTTCGTATAGATGTGCATCACCTATAACAGCAAAGTTAAAAGGACTTATCTTTGAGCGTTTACTACTCTTGGCTTCCGAAATCTCTACAAGCCCTAAAAAGGGAGAAAGGGCGAAGGCGCTGACCGCACCCACCCCGAAAGAAGCAGAAACCTTAAATAGGTCCCTCCGTGAAATTTTCTTCATGGCTACACCTCCTTCTTATTCTTCCCCTTCATATGGAGGCAATTCAGGTTCTTCAACATACGGTATGGTTTTACAAGTAAGCGCTTCTAAGAAAGCTTTCAAAGCTTCTTTCTCGTCTTGAGTTAGATTAAGAGGCCTAAGTAAAGGTGACTTGTTTTCAACATCTCCTCCTCCCTTGTTATAAAACTCTATAACCTCATCCAGAGTTTTAAAAACACCGTTGTGCATATAAGGAGGTGTGAGTGCAACATTTCTAAGAGACGGTGTTTTAAATGCTCCTTTTAATTTGGGATCTTTAGTAGAGAAATAAGCACCAAGATCCCTATCTATCTCTTTAGGATTTAATCCTGCAGTCCTAACTACAAAATTTCTTGTTATAGCTACGAGAGTATCATCCTCGAGTTTATTTTTAGGAACTCCCGTTATATGTAATTTTTCATCAGTAAAGTTAGGTCCATTATGGCATTGCACGCAGCCTGCTTTACCTATGAAGAGTTGAAGACCTTTTATCTGCTTTTCCGTCATAGCAGTTTTATCTCCTCGCATATACAGATCAAATGGAGAGTCATTACACACTATTGTTCGCTCAAAAGCTGCTATAGCTTTCACTACATTTTCAACAGTTATAGGATCTTCCTCATCTGGAAAAGCTTTTTTGAACATTTCAACGTATTTTGGTATTTTCTTTATTCTTTCAACCATTAGATCATGTGTTAAATTCATTTCGAAAGGAGATTCTATAGGCTTTTTGGCCTGCTCTTCTAAACCTTTTGTCCTACCATCCCAAAACATAAAAAGGTTATAAGCGGCGTTGAGAATAGTAGGAGAATTTCTGAAATGCTTATTTCCTGGATAGGCAGGAGAAAATACCTGTCTTTTTCCCCACGCATGGTTAGGATCATGACAGGTGGCACATGATGTGCTACCGTCACCAGATAGACGTGGATCAAAATACAAGAATTTCCCTAATTCTACTTTCTCAGGGGTTGTAGGATTGTCAGGAGGCTCAGGAGGCTTATCAGGTAGAGGCTTAACAGTATATGTAGGAAAAGATAGAGCTATAGAACTAAAAATACCTAAAGCTATTAAAGCTTTGTTTACCATATTTAACCCTCCTATCGGAGTTCAAAAACTACATTCGCGACTTTACCTGGCTTTATCTCTACTTTCTTTTCCATTTCACCAAACCCTTCGTGCCAAAGTTTCAAGGTATATTTACCTACGGGAACATTCCTTATTTCAAAAGTTCCATCTTCTTTACTTACAGCATAGTAAGGATTGGGAGTTACCACTGCCCACGCTTTCATCCATCCATGAATACTACAAGTTATCTCTACAACACCAGGTTTTTTGAGTACCACTTCATCTTTCAAGCCCTTTTTAGGCTGTGCAAACTTGAAAATAGTTTCAAAATCCTGAACTCCTGTAGCTTCGTGTTTCACGGGATCTTCATTTACTATTTGTAGTTTTGAGCCTGCAGAAATAGGTATAACCCGTGGGTTGAATTCACAAGCTTTTTGCGTCAGGATTTTCTTTTCTTTTTCTTTTTTAAAGCTTACATCTTTGATAAAGATAACAGCATTTTTTACCTCACCTTTTGAGGAGATTACATAAACTTGATCAATCTTATAACCCTTACCACAAACTTCCTTATCCTTGGTTATTAGTTTCCTCTTGTTTTTTAGTTTCTTATTGCCTATATAAATAACCTTACCTTTAATTATCCCCGTTTCCCCGGTTGGATTTGATACAGTTCCTGAGTAAGAGAATGTTTTTACGTATCTGATTTTATAATGCCCATTATAAAGTTCCTGCGCACTAGCGATTGCATAACTTCCTATTATCAAAGCTCCGAGTATAGCTTTTCTCATCTTTCCCCTCCTTAACTATGCTTACTATATAGTAATCAAGATCGTATACTAATTTTTGCAATTAAAAATTCTAATAATATCATTAGATATAAAAATAATAATAATTTGCAATAAAGTGTTATTCCCAATACATGACAGTGCTATTAACAGATTTCGTGCAGTGGCTGTAACTTTGATAAGGCACTATTCTTGACTATTCTTGACATACATTCCGAACAGCTTAGAATTTTCCCAAAAGTAGATGCGGAGGTAGGAAGATGGCAAGGCTTATAAAATGCACCGAAAAAGGTCCCTACAAGATCGAAGCGGGGGATAAAACCTTCTGGATATGTATGTGCGGACTTTCAAAGGATATGCCCTTCTGTGATGGGTCACATAAAAAGACTAAGGATGAGGAGGATGGAAAGCTTTATGTATATGACGAAAACGGCAGAGTAGAAATAAGTCTTTAGTTTAGGCTCCGAACTTCTTCAGTCTTAGAGAGTTAGCGAGTAAAAGATTTATTATCTTTTTAGCAGGAATTATTCCTAATTCTCCTTTTAAGCATTCTCTTTCGGTAAATCTGTCTGAGGTACCACCTAAAACGTAGGGCGAATAAATGAGTAAAGGAACAGGATGCCACGAGTGTCCTTTAAGCAGAGAAGGTGTAGAATGATCTCCCGTTATTGCCAGAACGGATGGTCTCAGGTCCAATAGATCCGGAACACAGGAGTCGAACTCCTCTATAACGGATATCTTCCCTTCGAAGTTTCCATCTTCTCCGTAAGAGTCTGTCTTCTTTATATGAAGGAAGAAAAAGTCGTATTTATCCCAAACGGATTTTAAGGTTTGTATTTGATCCTTTATGGATTTACCTTTCACCTCAACGATCTCCATCCCAACCAGACTCGCAAGCCCTTTATACATTGGATACACCGCTATACAGCACGCCTTTAGACCGAACCTTTCCTCCATGGCGGGTATCTTCGGTTTTTGGGAAAAACCTCTAAGGAGAAGGTAGTTTGCTTTCTTTTCAGACTTGAGCAGGTTCGCGCTTTCTTGGATAAATTTCTTTACCACCTCAGCTACCTTTTGAGCTTTAGGATTTTTAGGTTTTGGATCGAGAGGGGGTTTCCCGACCTGCTGAGGATCCGTATCGGTTACCTGATCGCTTCCTTCCTCTAAAGGTTCTGGGAAACTGAAAACGACAGCGACTCTGTGCTCCATTCCCGAAGCTATCTGAACCTTAACCCCTTCTATCTCCTTCAAACCACTCAAAATGTTTTCCACTATCCTTTTGTTTTCCTCCGTTGGGATCCTACCCGCCCTCCTGTCTATTACTATAGGAGTACCGTTTCTGTATTCCACCGTGGCAAAATTTCCCCTTACCGCTATGTCGGTGTCCCCGACCTTAAGTCCTAAACCTAAAGCTTCGAGTATACCCCTTCCTATCTGGTATTTGACCGGGTCATAGCCAAAAAGTCCCAAGTGTCCGGGCCCGCTCCCGGGGGTTATCCCTACATCCACGGGTATATGCATGCCGAGGGCGGATACCTTGGCAAGCTTATCTAAGTTGGGGGTTTTCGCAAGCTCAAGTTCCGTTTTGCCATTGTGAACGGGCAATCCCCCTAATCCGTCAAGAACTACGAGAAGTATTTTTGAGTCGTTCTTTTGAATTAAACTTTCCAAAACCTCCATAGGGAAATTCTAACTTGATCGAACTGTCCAAGGAAGATCTCCGAGACTCTTTAAATTTGCATAAAAAAGAAAGAGTCTATCCAGCCCTATGGAACATCCTGCACATTCAGGCATACTTTCGTGGGCTTTTACGAACTCCTCGTCTAAAGGAAGATTTCTTTTTTGCGCCTCTTGGACCAGCCTATTTTTTACCTCCTCAGGTTCTGTTTCCTCTGTCCAGCCGTTTGCTATTTCAATCCCGCTCCAGAAAAGTTCAAATCTTTGAGCTTTCCCCTTAACCACCTTTGCGAGAGCTTTAAGCTTTTGAGGATAGTCCTTCAAAAACACTAAACCCTTAGAGCACACGGTCTTCTCTACAAGCGAGACAGCGGTGAAAAAAATAAGATCTTCATCCTCTGCGGAGACATAAACACCTTTTTTTTCAAGAGCATGCTTTATGGCCTCCGAGCTTGCCTCCGGCTCAACACCTAAAATTTGAACAAAGGCCTTTTCAAAGTCCGCTTCTTTAAAGTCTAAGTTTTTAAAAAGTGAGTTCAAAAGAGCTTTTACCTCTTCAATCAACTCTTCATAGGTAGCCCCTATCTTGTAAAACTCGAGCATGTGAAACTCCGGTCTGTGTATATCACTCCACTCCCCATTTCTGAAGACCCTACAAATTTGAAATATGTTACTTCGAATTCGGGGAAGTAGTTTTTTCATAGAGTATTCGGGTGAAGTGTGGAGGAAGAACCTTTTACGCCCTTCAGGTGTATTCAACAGAACTTCTACAGGATCTATGTGGCTGTCTAAGTTAGGGAAAGGTTGAAGATAAGGAGTAAAAACCTCAACGTAACCTCTGCTGGTGAAAAATGTCCTTATTTTTTGAAGAAATTCTGACCAAAGGAGGAAAATATCGGTCATCTAAGATCGACTATAAGAGCGCCGAATATAGCGGTAATGTAAATTATCGAGAAGAAAAAGAGCTTCATGCTCTCTTCTTTGGGAGAGAACAGAAACTTTAGCGTATATACTGTGTAAAGAAGACTCATCACAAGTGCCACAACGAAATACAAGGTTCCCGCCATTCCTATAGCGTAAGGGATTAAGCTCAAAGGAAGCAAGGAAACCGTGTAGACAAGGGTGTTTAACTTGGTAATTTTTACTCCTCTTGCAACCGGAAGAGTTGGTATACCCGCTTTAGCGTAATCGTCCCTATACTTGAGTGCGAGCACCCAAAAGTGGGGAGGTTGCCACATGAACATTATCAGGAACAACACGAAAGCCTTCAAATCAACTTCCCCAGCACCAGCCACGTAGCCTATAACGGGAGGCAAAGCACCGGATATACCTCCTATCTCAGTAGCAACGGGTGTTTTTCTCTTCAAAAGCAACGTGTATAGAACAACGTAAGAAAAGGAAGCTACCATTGCAAGGACCGCACTCCAAAGATTTACCAAAAGTGCCAAAACAAAAAAGGATCCGATCACAAGACCTAAACCGAAAGAGAAGGCAAGTTTAGGATTTACGGAACCCCTTGGAAGAGGTCTGTGGGAGGTTCTTTCCATCAAGGCGTCTATATCTCTGTCAAATACCATGTTCAACACCGCGGATCCTGCAGCTGCCATACCTGTTCCCAAAAGTGTCCAGAAAACGATCTGGCCGTCGAGGTTCCCCCCGGAACCTATGTATATTCCCCCGAGTGTAGTTATCAGAACAAGGGTAACTATACCGGGCTTGGTCAGGATCAAGAGCTCCTTAATGGTAGAAGTGTAAGAGATAGTTCTCTCTACCATGGCTAACCCTCAATTTTATAACTAAGGATCTGTCCTGAAACAAGGTAAGAGACCCATATTACGAGGAGAAAACCCACCGCTATGTGAACGAAAAGTATCGGCAAGAAAAACTTGCTCAATATGGTGCCCACCCCTGCGATCGCTTGAAGGCTAACGAGAAGGAAGGTTGTGAGGGTTTTCCCGTTGAAGCTCTTAACCATTAGGTAAAGGGAAAAGATTACAAGTCCCATAGCGATCGTAATGTGGAGAAAGTAAGCAAACAGGTTAAAGTCCGGTGCTTTTACATACCTCACGAGTATGCCTATCAAGATTTGGAACATAACTATTAGAAAGAGTGCTTCGCTCAAGGGGAAATCCTTTTGTATCTTGCCTGATACAGCGGTGTAAGTCAGCGTCAGCGCGGAGAGGATAACTACCGACAAAATCAGGTGAGAAGTGGTGTAAACGTAGTGCAGAAATTCTTTAAGGAGCGGAGCTTCCGTGACCACTACCCTCATTCCCAAGAGGGCTTCCAAGATAAGAAGCACGATCACAGCCACCATAGCTTTCTTTGGAAATCCGCTGTAGTTTCTCCAAACACTTACCAAAGATGCCAGTATCAGAACCCCCGCAAGTCCACCTAAGAGTCTGTGGGTTTGTTCTATCCAAGGTTGAAGGTGGGTTTCAACCACAGCAGGTGCGGGAGGTGTGGGGAACTCTTCCTTTATCTGGAAGGGTAGAAGCTGACCGTGACAGAGGGGCCAATCCGGACACCCAAGGCCTGAACCTGTTGATGTTACTATGCCTCCGAAGACCATAAGTATGTAGGTGACAACCACAGAAGCCAAAAGCAACTTGGAAGTCATTTTTTCTCTCCTCTGCTGGGAACAGGGAAGGGCGGTTCGTTTCTTACATTTTCAAGCTTCCTGATGAAGTGTTCCCTGTTTTCGGGGTGTTTCACATACTGGTAAATAGTAAAGACGAAAGAAAGGAGAGCTAACCCACCCACTGCCAAGCCTACAGCTATCTTACCCCAATCTCTACCTTCCTTTTCCATGACACTTCTATTTTCTCTTAAGGATCCTTTCAACGCAAGCTATATCTTCTTCGGTGTCCACGCCGTGATAGTAGTGTTTACTAACCAGCACCTTTATTTTGTATCCCTTCTCAAGTATCCTAAGT
>WFYK01000166.1 GCA_015490105.1 Aquificaceae bacterium
CTTAGGTGCTTTTTTTACCGCCTCCCCAGCGAGCCATATGCTCTCTTCAATTACTTTAGGCTTGTCTTGATCCTCCTTCATCCAAAAGTATTATATAGGTTGATGGCAACAAAAGAAAAAATCTCTCCTCAAGAAAAACGCAAGCTCCTTAGACTCCTCATCTACGAGAAAGTCCAAGGAAAGCCTATCTATTACAGGGATTACAAGAAAGTTCTTAAAGGGGAACTTCCCCCGGAGGCGGTTAGGGGGAGTAGTGAATTGCAAGCTTTTTTGGTAGCGCTATTAGTTGCATACCTATTTTCTAAACTTGATAAGGAAAGATATTTGATAACCGCTAACGAGCTCGGGTTTTTTACTGGAGAGGACTCTTACAGACTTCTTGACATAGCTATTTTTGATAAGGAAAAGTTCGGTTTTACAGAAGAATACACGAAGGTGCCTCCGAAGGTGGTTATAGAAGTGGATGTAAAAGCGGACTTGAAGGGCTATGCCTCCGTTGAAGACTACACTTTTGAAAAAACTCAGGAACTTTTAGATGCAGGTGTTGAGAAAGTAATATGGATCTTTACAAAATCTAAGAGAATTCTTTTAGCTGAAAAGGGTAAAGATTGGATAGTCCGCGATTGGGATAAAGATGTTGAAATCTTAGAAGGAATTAAAATAAATGTAGAGAAGCTTTTAAAAGAGGTCCAGAGATGACAACAGCTCAGGAAATAAAAGAGAAAGAGGAAAAACTTTTAAAGAGGCTGACTTACGAAGTAACCAAAGAAGGTAAACCCATCTACTACAGGGGATACAAAGAAGTTCTCAAAGGCAAACTCCCTCCGGAGGCGGTGATGGGTAGTAGTGATCTTCATGCGCTTCTTATGTTTCTGATAGCAAAGTTCCTAATGGAAAACCTGAGTGAGGACTACTTAGTCTTAGGCGGAGAACTCGGGTTCTTCACGGGGGAGGATACCTACCGCCTCCTTGACATAGCGGTTTTTGAAAAGGATAAGTTCAAGCTCACCGGAAAGTATACAAAGATACCCCCAAAGCTCGTGATAGAAATAGACACGAAAGCGGATTTAGAGGATTACGGACTCGTTGAATCTTACGCTTACGAAAAAACTCAGGAGCTTCTTGACTGCGGGGTTGAAAAGGTAGTATGGATTTTTACCAAACCTAAGAAAGTTTTGATTGCGGAAAAAGGTAAAAAGTGGATAGTTCAAGATGTGGCAGAGGATATTCCTGTGATTGGGAGTACGGTTCTTAGCTTAAGAGTGTTTGCAGGGAAAAGCAAGGTTCTAAAGGAGTGGCTGAAGTGAAAGTATCTAATTAAAGGAGGTTCAAAATGGCCATATGGGGATTTGGTTACAAATATGGAGGTGTGGAAGATAAATTAGAAGAGTTTGTAAAGAAACAAGTAGCTTGTAGTGGCTGGGGTAAGGACAATGAATATTTCTGCGAACTCCTAAACCAAGTAAAAATAGGCGATATTGTCTTTTTAAAAACTTATGATAAAGGCAGTTATCTATTGAAGGTTAGAGCAATAGGTATAGTAACAGGAAAAGGCCTAAAAAATGACGAGACTTTAGGAGTATGTATTCAAGTCAAGTATATTAAGATTTACGATAAACCATTAGAAATAAAAGTAAATGATAGTGTCCTCCACAGAGGAGCTACATTATATGAGGAACTTAGTAGCGAAGTATGTAGAAAGATAATCAACGAGCTATTAATAAGTTGTTTAAACTTAAACATATAGTTAAAGGAGGTCCTCGGATGTTCAAAAAACTCCTCGTAGCCAACAGGGGTGAGATAGCTTGTAGGATTATCAGGGCTGCCAAGGAGCTCGGTATACCGACGGTAGCTATCTACAACGAGATAGAATCCACCGCAAGACACGTGAAGATGGCGGATGAAGCCTACATGATAGGGGTAGATCCGCTGGACACGTATCTGAACAAGCAAAGAATAATAGACCTCGCTCTTGAGGTAGGAGCAGATGCGATCCATCCCGGATACGGCTTTCTCGCTGAGAATGCAGAGTTTGCAAGAATGTGCGAAGAGGCAGGAATTACCTTCGTAGGTCCCCCTTGGCAGGTTATAGAGCTTATGGGAGATAAAGCGCGCTCCAAGGAAGTAATGAAAAAGGCGGGGGTTCCGGTGGTTCCCGGATCGGACGGGGTTTTAAAGGACGTAGAAGAAGCCAAAGCCTTAGCTAAAGAGATAGGCTACCCTGTTCTGCTGAAGGCTACCGCGGGAGGAGGAAGGGGTATAAGGATATGCAGGAACGAAGAAGAAC
>WFYK01000167.1 GCA_015490105.1 Aquificaceae bacterium
GCGAGACAGTTCGGTCCCTATCCGCCGCGGGCGCAGGAGCCTTGAGGGGGTCCGTCCCTAGTACGAGAGGACCGGGACGGGGCAGGCTCTGGTGTACCGGTTGTCCCTCCAGGGGCAGCGCCGGGTAGCCACCCTGCTACGGGATAAGCGCTGAAAGCATCTAAGCGCGAAGCCCACCCCAAGATAAGGGCTCCCTGAAGGGCCCCGGGAGACTACCGGGTTGATAGGCCGCAGGTGGAAGCTCCGCAAGGGGTGAAGCCGAGCGGTACTAATCGCCCGTTCGACTTGCACACCTACCCGAAGGGGAGGAAGACCTATTCAGTTGCCAGTTCCCCCGGTGCCCATAGCGGAGGGGAAACACCCGGTCCCATTCCGAACCCGGCAGTTAAGCCCTCCAGCGCCGATGATACTGTGCCGGCAGCGGCACGGGAAAGTAGGTCGGTGCCGGGGGTTTTTGAAAAATTAAACGTAGATAGGTTCGGTTATCTCACTTATGCCCGTTTCAAGTCTCATCAAGATATACTTTCCCCTTATCGTATTCAGAGGGATCTCAACTTTATCACCGTTTTCTTTAACCGCAACGATCTTGTCACCCTCAACGTAAATCTCTTTAAGAGGCTTGTGAGTTCCACTGTCGAGGATCATCTTTTCCTTTATGACATTCGCATCAAACTTCTTAGCCATAGGTTCACACCTCCTTCCTTTTTAGTTTTAGAAATATCCCTCCCTCCTTAGGAAGTCTCTAATCTCTATCAGGTTTAGCTTTGAAATTCTTTGAGTATGGCTTCTTTACTTTGGAAGCCTACAAAAGCCTTTTTAACTCTACCTTCTTTAACGACGAGCACGGTAGGTGTTCCCAGGATTCCGAGCTTCTTGGCTACATTTAGACCCTCTTCTGAAGATACGTCTATCTTCCTGACCCTTACCTCTTTAGATAGCTCTTCTATTACAGGATTCATCTTTATACAAATTCCACACTGAGGAGAAAAGAAATATAAGATAACATTCCTTTCAAAAAAGGGTATCTCCTTTCCTTTGAGTTTTGAGGTTTTCCAGCGCACAAACCCCTGCAGGACGAACATAAAAACAACCACCGCAAGGACGGTGGCAAAGAACAACTTCAAAATGTCTTCCAACATACTACCACTGGGAGGTAATCTTTGCTTTCTTGTTGATAAACTTATCTACAGCCAAAGCTGCCTTACAGCCGTCCGCGGCAGCTATTACCGCCTGCTTTATGTTGGTGCAAAGAACATCGCCCGCAGCGAATACACCCGGTATAGAAGTCATCATTTCCTCGTTCACGACGACGCAATGATCGTCGGTCATCTCAACCTGACCCATAAGAAAGTCCACCGAAGGCTTTGTGCCTCCAAGGAAGATAAACACACCGTTAACCTCTAAGATCTTTTCCTCTTTCGCGTTCAAATCTTTTACCTTAAGTCCCTTTACCACTTGATCACCAACTATTTCAATGACCCTATGTCTCAGCAGAATTTCAACGTTGGGTAAGTTCTTAAACTCCTCTACCACCTCTGGAGGAGCCTTTATCCTGCTCCCCGGAACAACAAAGTAAACTTTGCTGGCAAAGCGTGCTATGAACTCTGCCTCCTCCACACCGTAATCATCTTCACCAATAACCGCCACAGGCTGATCCTTAAAGAAAGCAGCATCACAAACACCGCAATAGGAAACACCCCTTCCTAAGAATTCCTCTTCGCCCTTGAACTTGTTTGCTCTTTCCATAGCACCTGATGCTATTATTACAGTCTTTCCTCTGAATTCTCTGCCGTCTATGGTGTATACCTTCTTTATCTCTCCCGTAAGATCCGTGGCTATTACTTTACCTCTGACAAACTGGGCACCGAAACTTTTAGCCTGTTCTCTCATTATCTTGAGCAGTTCATACCCCGATATGGGACCCGGGACTCCCGGATAGTTTTCTATCTTCTGCGTGACACCCAGAGCACCGTCCGCTTCTGCCCTATAGAGGACTAAGGTTTTCAGTCCTGCCCTTGCGGTGTAAAGTGCAGCTGTAGATCCCGCTGGTCCAGCACCTATGATTATCACGTCGTAAATCTCTTCCGGTTGGTAGTTAAGGCTGAAATCACCACCCATGGTTTTTACCTCCTCAGCTAAGGTCAAAGATGACCGTCTTTATTTCAGTGTAATCCTCTACCGCGAACTTGGGACCTTCCCTTCCTATACCCGAATTTTTAAAACCGCCGTAAGGCTGGTGATCAACCCTGAAGGTAGGTCCTTCGTTTATAAGAACGCCTCCCACCTCAGCCTTCCTTATGAACTCCCAAGCAACTTTTATGTTTTCCGTAAACACCCCTACCTGAAGACCGTATTCAGAGTTGTTTACCAAGTCTACCGCTTCTTCAATTTCTTTGTAAGGATCTACCAACACTACGGGAGCGAAGGCTTCTTCTTTGAAGAGCTTAGTTTCCGGCTTAACCAAGGATACTACCGTAGGTTCAAATAGGGTCGTTTTCTCCGCACAAGCTACACCGCCAACTTCTACTTTTGCACCTTCTTTTACCGCCTCTTCGATCCAGCTTTGAATTCTGACAACATCCTGTGAGGTTATCATCGGACCCACATCCGTGTTCTCGTCCATAGGGTCCCCTACTTTCAGCTTTTTAACTTCTTGCTTTAGTCTATCTACGAACTCTTCGAAAACATCTTCGTGAACGAAAACCCTCTGAACGGAGATGCAAACCTGTCCCGCTATCGCGTAACCTCCCAAAACTGCTCTTTGCACCGCCTTTTCCAAATTTCCGTCTTTGTGAACCACTATAGCGGAGTTCGATCCCAGTTCCAGAACCACTTTCTTTATTCCGACTTGACGGGTTATGAGCTCTCCTACCTTTTTACTTCCCGTGAAAGAAACAACCCTAACATCCGGATGGGTAGTCATAGCTTTGCCCACGTCTCCGTATCCGGGAATGACAGAAAGGGCTTTGGGCGGAAGACCGGCTTCTAAGAGAACCTCCGCAAGCATAAGGGGGGTAAGCGGTGTGCGTTCTGAAGGTTTTAAAATAACCGCGTTTCCACAAGCTAAGGCAGGGGCCACCTTATGCATTGAAAGGTTCAACGGAAAATTAAAGGGTGTTATGGCGGAAACTATTCCTACAGGGACCCTTATGTAGAAACCCACCTTACCCTTTCCGTTAGGATGGGCGTCTACGGGGAAGGTTTCTCCGCCGATCCTCTTAGCTTCTTCCGCGGAGAAAATAAGGGTTTGTATTGCCCTTTGAACTTCTATCCTCGCCTCCCTTATGGTTTTCCCGACCTCTAAAACGAGGGTTCTGGCAAACTCCTCCGCTCTCTTTTTTAAAATTTCAGCCGCTTTCATTAAAATCTCATAACGATCGTAGGCGCTAAGTGAGGATACCTCTTTGAAACCCTCCTTAGCCATATCCACAGCCTTTAGAACATCCTCCTCGGTTCCCATAGGGACCTTTCCGATTACCTCTCCCGTGTAAGGGTAGACCACCTCTATTTTCGCTTCCCTGTCTACCCACTCACCGCCGACAAGCATCTTCTTTTCAATCATCCCTATCCCTCCTTGTCATAACGCCCGTCGCTTCTTACTCTTACAACCGTGTGCACGTTTCCCCGCGGATTGAAATCTCCTATTACTTCAAGAAAGCGAGGCTTCAGAAGGTTATAGAGTGCGGTGTATATTTCGTTCGTCGCCTGCTCGTGGGATATGTAGCGGTTTCTGAACTTGTTTAACCAAAGCTTCAGAGATTTGAGTTCAACTATGTATTTGTCCGGTATATAGCGTATCTTTATGGTCGCGTAATCAGGATACCCCGATCTGGGACAAAGGCAAGAAAATTCAGGGAAGGTTATCTCGATCATATAGTCCCTTTCGGGTGTTGGGTTCTCCCAAGGTTCCAACTCCGCTTTTTCTATAGCCTCTTCGCCGTATTTTTTAGCCATACCTTTAAAATTCTACAGAAAAATCATACCCGCGTAAGCGACTACCCTATCGTAGTCCCCGTTAACCTCACCCGAATGGGTGTAATCTATCAACCTTCCCGCCTTTGCTCCGAGAACCTTAGATGCCTCTATTCCTACAACCGCAGGGATAAAACCGCACATAGATACGTTATATTGAACCCTCTTGTAGTAAAGCTCATCGGTTGCGAGTCTTTCCATAGCGGATATGAGGATGAAATCCCTTTTTCTTGCTTCTTCCGCACTTATGTAGTGGGACATGTCGGAGCTGATAACTACGAGTGCGGGCAGGGATTTGAGGATCTCACCTATAAACCGACCCAGATCACGGGCACTTTCGTAGTCAAGCCACCCTAAAACCAAGGGAGTGATCTTGAACTCACCCTTCGCGTATCTAA
>WFYK01000168.1 GCA_015490105.1 Aquificaceae bacterium
GATTTGAGCTGTTCCTTCCTTCCCGTTGGTGAGCTTTCTAACCGCAAGATACTCTATTATCCTTTCCTTTACCTTGTCTAAGTCGTAGTGATCCCTGTCTAAGATCTCCCTTGCCCTCTGAAGATCGTAGTTGTCCTCGGTTTTTTTGTTCCAAGGAAGTTCTAAAACCCAGTCTAACCAAGTTCTCAAAACCCCCGCTTCTGCGGAGTCGGGATGGAGTCTTTCCAGGCGCTTTATCTGTTTTTCTATCTCTTTGCGTGTGCTCTCTTCGAGGTTGAGTTCCTGAAGTTTCTTTCTGTATTCCTCCGCTTCCGCCCTTCTTTCGTCTCCTTCACCGAGCTCTTCCTGTATAGCTTTCAACTGTTGCCTTAGGAAATACTCCCTCTGTTCCTTTTCTATCTGCTCCCTTGCTTGGGCACTTATCTGCTGTTTTATCTCCAAAAGACCCACTTCGTTGAGAAGGTACTGATGGACCTTTCTGAGTCTTTCTTTGGGATCGAAGGTTTCGAGAACCTCTTGAGCGTCCTTCGCTTTCATATCGAGCATGGAAGCAACGAGGTCTGCAAGCCTTCCGGGATGCTCCATCTCCCTTACGATCATCACCAGATCCGGAATGACCTGTTTTCCGAGGGATATGGCTTTGTCGAGGAGTTCCTTGACCGATTTCATAAGGGCTTTCTCTTCGAGGGATAGATTCTCTTCCTCGATCTCGGGCTCTTGGACCGGTTCTACCAAAGCTACCCTGTAGCCTTCTTCTTCCCTTATCTCCTTTAACTTTGCCCTCGCTATTCCCTGAACGAGAACCTTGAGTCGGTTGTCTTCTATAGGGGAAACCCTCAAAACGTGGGCCAGAACACCAACATCGTAGAGGTCTTCCTTGGAAGGATTTTCAATATCTTTGTCTTTTTGAAGAACGAGAAATATGAGCTTGTCAGTGGAGAAAGCCTTCTCCACCGCGTTTACGGAAAAGTCTCTGCCTACGAAAAGCGGAGCAACCATTAAAGGAAAAATGACTATATCCCGAAGGGGCATCATAGGATACTCTCTGGGTTCGGGGGGAATCTCGGGTGTCCTATTCAGTTCCGGGTTCATTATCTCCTCCGAATTTTAGGAATTTTTGTAGTTTTCGAGACCCTTTTTTATCTCCTCTATGGCGGACTGGAGACCTTTGAAGTTTTCCACCTTTACCCATTTGCCGGGTTCAAGTTCCTTGTAGTGTTCAAAGAAGTGCTTTATGCGATCGCGGATCACCTGAGGAAGGTCATCTACCGTTTTTATATTCTCGTAAGCGGGATCGAGTTTAGAGTGCGGGACCGCTATTACCTTGGTGTCAACTCCCTCTTCATCCCTCATCTCAAGTAGTCCTATGGGCCGGCATCTTATGACGGATCCGGGAACTACAGGTTCACGGGAGATAACCAAAACGTCCACGGGATCTCCGTCGTCCGCAAGGGTTTGAGGGATAAACCCGTAGTTGAAGGGGTAATACATGGCGGTAAAGAGGAAACGGTCTACGAAGACCGCTCCCGTTTCTTTATCTACTTCGTATTTAACACCGCTTCCCTGCGGAACTTCTACGACAACGTATATATCTTCAGGGGGATTTTTCCCGGGAGGAAGGTCCTTGAGTCCCATCCGCTACCTCCTTGTCTTGAAACTTATAATAAAGCTTACCATGAACCTGACCGACTTTTTAATGCCTGCGGTGGACATAAAGGAAGGAAGGGTGGTAAGACTCCTGAAGGGAGACTTTTCAAAGGAGAAGGTTTACTTTCAAAACCCTACGGATCTTGCCAGAAAATTAGAAGACCTCGGTTTTAAAAACCTGCACGTTGTAGACTTAGACGGCGCAAAAGAGGGAACGCCCACAAACTTGGAAAAGATAAGGGAGATAAGAAAAGTCTTTTCGGGATCCATTCAAGTGGGAGGGGGTATAAGGCTCAAGGAAACCGCAAGGATCCTCTTTGAGGAGGGAGTAGATAGAGTAATAGTTGGAACCTTGGCGGTAAAGAAGCCTGAGGTTTTCTCAGAACTGGTTGAGGAATTTCCCGAAAGGGTGATCTTGGCGGTGGACTCAAAAGGTGGAAACGTGGCGGTAGGCGGATGGCAGGAAAGTAGTTCCCTCAAGCCGGAGGACCTTGCTCTAAAATACGACAGCCTTCCCCTTTGGGGCTATCTCTATACGCTCGTAGAGAGGGACGGAAGCTTAGATGGTGTGGATCCTGAACCTTACAGGGTTTTTAAAACAAAGGTTTCCAAAAGGGTCATAGCTTCCGGAGGTGTGGCTTCCGAGGAGGATCTTAAAAAACTGTGGGGCGTCGTTGACTACGTGGTATCGGGTAGAGCACTTTACGAGGGGAAACTCGGAATTTCCCTTCTGCTATCCTAAAAGAGTTATGAAGGATCTTATGCCCTTAGAGGAAGCTTTGAGGATACTTTTAGAGAGTGTAAAGCCCCTCTCTTGGGAGAGGGTTTTCATAAAGGATGCTCTGGGAAGGGTTCTCGCGGAGGATATTCTCTCCGATACGGATAAACCCCTGTTCGATAACTCCGCTATGGACGGATATGCCTTGAGGTTCGAAGATATAGAGGGTGCAACGGAAGAAACCCCGGCTAAGTTAAAGCTCGTAGGTGAGGTAAGTGCGGGAGGAGAGGAACTCCCTGAAGTTAAAAGAGGGACCGCGGTGAAGATCTTCACGGGGGCTCCCATACCTCCCGGGGCGGACACGGTGGTTCCCGTTGAGTTTACAGAGCTAAAGGACGATACGGTCCTGATAAAAAGGACCTTCAAGAAAGGTGCAAACATAAGGCTCAAAGGCGAAGATGTAAAGAAGGGGGAGGTAGTTCTGAAAAAGGGGAGCCTTGTGAGAGGTTATGAGGTGGGGATGCTTTCTTTCGTGAACAGAACAACCGTTAAGGTTTACAGAAGACCGCGCGTTGCTATCCTCTCTACGGGGGACGAACTTCTGGAAGTGGGAGAGCCTCAAGTTAAACCTTCCCAAATAAGGAGCTCAAATCACCACATGCTATACGCATTGGTTCAGTCCGCGGGAGGCGAAGCTCATCAGATAGGTATAGCTCCGGATGATCCGGAAGAGCTTCTGAAGGTCATGGCCTTTTCCAGGGACTATGACGTTTTCATAACCACGGGTGGTGTCTCCATGGGAGAAAAAGACTACGTTCAGTATCTCGTAGAGGACCTTGGCGTTGAGGTTAAGTTTCACAAACTTAGGATAAAACCCGCAAAGCCCGTTCTGTTCGGTGTGGGTCAAGGGGGAAAGTTGTTTTTTGGTCTTCCGGGTAATCCCGTGTCCTGTGCGGTTGCCTTCGATCTCCTCGTATACCCTGCGTTAAAGCTCATGCAGGGATCAAAGGACATATTCCGCCAGAAGGTTAAAGCTACCCTCGTAAAGGACTTTTCCAGAAGGGATGCCAAAAGGAGAGAGTTTGCAAGGGCCCGCGTGTGGTTTGAAGAAGACTCTTACCTTTGTGAACCGCATCCCAAACAGCAGTCTCACATGCTAACTTCCGTGGTGGAGTCCAACGCCTACATGATCGTCCCCGAAGGTGTAAACGAGATCAAGTCAGGTGAAAAGGTGGAGGTCATCTTATACGGATGAGGCGCTTGATCTCCTTTCTGCTCGTTGCCTTGGTCCTTTACACTTACTACAACCTTGCGGGTGCTCAGTTTAAAAAACCTTCCTCGGAAAAACAGCACAAAGAGGAAAAGGTCCCCTGCGTAGTTGTCAAAGTCTACGACGGTGATACCTTCAAGTGCAGGTTTGAAAACGGGGAGGAAGTCAGGGTAAGACTCATAGGCGTGGATACACCCGAAAGCAGGAGGAACAAGAAAGCCTACAGGGACGCAAGGAGACAGGGCATATCCGTCGAAGAGATTATCTACATGGGTAAAAAGGCGAGCGCTTTTACTAAAAGCTTGATCCCGCCGGGAACGACCGTCTACTTGGAAACCGACGTTCAGATGTTTGACAAATACGGAAGGCTTTTAGCTTACGTTTACCTCCCTGACGGAAGGATGCTCAACGAGGTTCTATTAAAAGAGGGATACGCTACCGTCTACACGGTTCCCCCGAACGTAAAGTATGCGGAGAGATTCGTAAAGCTTCAGAGGGAAGCTATGTTAAAGGGCAAAGGCCTTTGGGGAGAACGCTGATGCCTCTGTTTCCTGTGTTCGTCAATCTCAAGGATAAAGAGGTTCTCGTAGTGGGGGGCGGATCGGTAGCTACCCGTAAAGTGAAGACTCTACTTGCCTTCGGCCCCCGAATAACCGTAGTAGCTCCTCAAGTATCCCCCGATCTTGCAAAACTTCACAAGCAGGGAAAGATTAAACTCAGAAAGAGGAAGTTCAAAACCTGCGATCTTAGGGGAAAGTTTGCGGTGATCGTCGCGGTAGACGATCAAAACCTTCAGAGGGAAATATTCAAAGAAGCTCAAAGAAGAGGTATCCTTTGCAACAGTGTGGATCTGCCCGAAGCCTGCTCCTTCTTCTTTGCCTCCTTGATCACTAAGGGGGATCTCGTAATAGCTGTGAGCACCTCTGGGAAGGTTCCTGCACTTGCAAGAGCACTGAGGGAAAAGATAGAGAGGTCTCTACCTGAAAACGCACAAGCTATATTAGAAGAACTCCACGATCTCAGGAGTAGCCTCCCTAAAGGTGAGGAAAGGCAAAAGATTCTGATCGGTGAAGCAAGGAAGATGGTTTAGATCTCCTCAACTCTGTCCACAAAGAAGGGGATGGGCTTTTTGAAAACCTCCATCGGGTCTTTCCCCATCTTAGCGTAAAGCCTCATAAGGTAGAGGATAATGTTGAACTTGGCCTCCATTACTCTTCTTTCCGCTTCAGTTTTTGTAGACATGGCGTATCCCAAGTCAAAGGCAAGCTCGAGTTCGTAGTTTGATCTTGAAAGGTCCAAGTTCTCCTGAGCCCAGTTGTCAAAGGTTACCGCATCTTCGTATTTGCCCACAAGCTCGTCCCAGTCGTAAGGGGCCTTGAGGAAGTCTCTTTTTAGAGACTCCTCTATGTCTTTTTTTTCTATTTCCACAGCCCTTCTGCGATCTAAGAAGCTCTTTACCCTGTAGAAGGATGCTCTCCCGTCGAAAAGAGGAACGCGCAGTAAGATGTTGGCTTCCCCGCGAAAAGCTTTCGCCTCTTCGTAGTAGTTTCTTACCGAAAGGTAGCCGTAGAGCTCTGGATAGAAGATGCGTTTTTCCTCTTGAGCTTTGCTTTCAAAATACTTCATCTCCAGTTCCTTTACCCTGACGAGGTAGTTGTCCTTTATGTGTCTCAGCAGGTAAGAGGTGTCGATGGTTTTGTTCTCAGGCACTTCAAAGGAGAGCATATCTTCTAAGGAGATCTCTACCGGAACGCTCAGATCTAAACCTAAGAACCTCTTTATCTCAAGAAGGGTCTCGTTATACTCTCTTTGAGCCTCGAGGAGCTGAGATCTGAAGCGTCTGTAGGTAGACTCCCACTCCGCAACCTTTACCCTGTCGGACAGACCCTGCTCCAACCTATCTCTTTCCCTGTCGAAGCGAACGTAGGCGACCGCCATTTCCTCACGCCTTACCTCCGCTTTCTTTTCCGCAAGGGCGAGCTTCATGAAAAGTTCAACTATACGGATCTTCACCTGCCTTTCTAATTCCTTTAGAAGCTCCTCCTTTATCTGGGTTGAGATCTTGGCGGACCTTATCCGTGCGAGGCGATTCCCCAGATCCAGTAGAAGTATTTCGGAAAAAAACCCGTAAGAGTATCTGTCCGCAAGGAAGTCTACCTTAGGTGCAAAGCGATCCCACTTTTGGGCTCTGTAGGTATCTTCTAAAGACATTATCTCGTTCTTGAGGCGTCTTATCTCTCTGTTGAACTTTAGGGCTATTTCGGAGGCTCTTTCCAAATTGAGCACTAAAACTTCTTGAGAAAAGGCGCTCAAGGAGAGGATCAAAAGAATCAAAAGGTATTTCATCTGCGCTTTTTTCTCTCTTCCCTGAGGAATTTATAGAAACTCTTGTTTTTGTAGTGGCCCTCTACGATGTATCTTCCGATTATGAGCCAATCCTTGGGAGGTATGTAGCCCACGAGCTTTAAAATTTCCTTACCTTCGTGGTCTACGAAGAGGAAAACGGGTGTTGCCCTTACCCTGTATTTGTGAGCGAATTCCTTTTCGGTCATTTCCTTGCCGTTGAAGTCCACCACGGGATTTGCGCCTTTGATATCTATGAGGACCATGTAAAAGTGCTTGGTGAAATACTCCTTTACTTTCGGATCTTGAAAGGTTATGCGATACATCTTGTCACAGAAAGGACACCCTTCTTGGTGGAACATGATAAAGAGGTATTTCCCCTCCTCCTTAGCTTCTTCCAAGTCCTCTTTAAGGTTCAAAAAAGAGAGTTTGAGGAAAGCTATCTCCACGTTGGGTAGAGGAAAGACAAAGCCTACTACCAAGAGGAAACTTGCGAGAACCTTACCCATAGTGATCATAATTTTAGTTTCCTGAGAAACTTGCAAACCTCTTCTTTGGGCATGGGCCTTGCAAGGTAGTATCCCTGAACGTAATCACAACCGAGATCTTTTAGTATTTGAAGCTGATCCTCCGTTTCCACACCTTCCGCTATGGTTTTCATTCCGAGTTTTTTAGCAAGTGAAACTATAGTTTCCACCACCGCGCAGGTTTTCTCACTTTGGGTCATCCTGTGGACGAACTCCATATCTATCTTGAGGATATCCACGGGAAGTTTTTCTAAATAAACCAAAGAGGAGTATCCCGTTCCGAAGTCATCTACCGCCACTTTGACACCCGTTTGCCTTATTTCCTCCAAGAACTTCATGGTGTAGTCGGGATCTTCCATAAAGAGCCTCTCGGTTATTTCTAAGACCAAGTTTCTGCCTACCCGCTTTGCTACCTCGCGGACCTTATCCAAAAAGGTGTGATCCCTAAAACTTTTGGGAGAGACGTTGAAAGAAACGCAAAGATCCATCTTGGCGGTGTGGTTCTCTATAAACTCCGCGATCCTCGTTAAAATTCTGTCCTCTACCTTTCTCATAAGACGGGATCTTTCAAGGAGGGAAATAAAGTCTTTCGGGGGCAAGACGTTACCTTCTTCGTCTACAAGCCTTAAAAGGACTTCAAAGCCCGCAACCTTCAGATCAGAGGACTTGTAGAAGGGCTGAAGGTAAAAGATAAACCTGTCATCCTCGTAAGCCTTTTCAAGGTATTCCATGGTGTGTATGCTTTCTTCTACCCTCTTTTGCACCTCCTCACTGAAGAAGTGGTAAGTGTTTTCACCTTCCCGCTTTGCAAAGGAAAGGGCTATGGATGCTTTCTCAAGAAGATCCTCCGGAGTCATTGCATCCTTAGGATAGAGCGATGCTCCTACGTTTACCTTAAGCCTTATCTCTTTACCGTCCAAGACTATGGGTTCTGATAGAGACGTTAGGATTTTGTTTATTACCGAAAGCAGGTCCTCACCTCCCACCTTTTTTGCAAACACCGCGAACTCGTCTCCCCCTATCCTACCTACGATGTCCCTTCGAAAGAGTTTCCTTCTTAAAGTAGTTGCCACCTGCTTTAAGATCTCGTTCCCTACTTCCACGCCGTATATTTGGTTTATGCCGGTGAAGTTGGCTATGTCTATAACGAACATAGCATGATTTTCCTTCTTTGCCTCTTCTATAGCACTCCTTACGCTGGCCAAGAATCCCTCTCTGTTGGGAAGACTGGTAAGGACATCGGTATAACGGAGACGGGCAACTTCCTTTTCCAGGATCTTCTCGGAGGTTACATCTTTGCCAAGAGCTACGAATACCCTCTCCCCGCCTCCGACGTTTACAGGGATGATCATCTGATCTAAGAAAAAAAAGGTTCCGTCTTTGCGCCTGTTTACAAAGGTTGCTTGAAAGACCTTACCAGACTTTATGGTTTTCCAAAGGGTTTCGTAAAATCTCCTCGAGTGCTGGCCCGACTTGAATATTCGGGGGTTCTGGCCGAGGATCTCCCCTATGGAGTAGCCCGAGATTTTGGAGACCGCGGAGTTAGCGTAAAGGATCGTCCCGTTTTCGTCGGTTATGAGCACCCACTCGTGCCCTCTGTCCATGGCGGTGTTTACGATCTTCATGTAGCGCTCTTTTTCTATCCTTTCGAGAGCAAAGCTAAGATCGAGTCTTATCTCTTCAAGGAGCTCAAGCTCCTCTTCGGTGAACATGTTGGGAACGGAAGAGTATATGTTCAGAACCGCAACCACTTTGTTTCCTCTCGTCAGAGGGATAGCACAAGAAGAAAGGAAGTTCTTTTCAAGCATTTTCTCACGCCACGGTTCCACCGCAGGGTTGGTGCGGGTGTCGGGGTTTACTACTATACGGTTTTCCCTGACCGCGGTAGCGGTGGGACCCCTGCCTAAGGGACTTTCAGGGTCGAGGGTTATATTCAAACCTTTTACATAATCCCTTTCCTTCCCGCAAGCGAAGAGGACCCTAACTTTCCCACCCTCGGGGATACCAACCCAAACGAGTTCAAAGCCCATCTTAGTGGAAAGGAGTTCACAGACCGCATTAAGGAGTTCCTCTTCATCTAAGGTAGTGATGATGGCGTGGTTTATGAGTTTCAAAACTCTAAAAAGGTCATGGTATTTTTTGGTTTTGGTGTTGTCGGTAAATATTACAAGACCCGCGGGTCTTCCTCCCCAGTAGACGGTTTTCGTAAATACGATCAAATACTTGATCGCACTCTCTTTTGTTTTTATGGGAAGCTCCACGTATATTCGGTCAAACTTTTCTCCCTTCAAACGTCTTTGGACGATTTCACGTATCTTCTCCCTCAGATCCGGGATTACTATGTCGTAAGCGGTTAGCTTCTTTAGTTCTTCCTTTGAATATCCGAGGATCTCCGTCGCAGCGTTGTTTGCGTAAACTATCCTCTCCTGATATATGACCATACCCACAGAAGGTGCGTTCTCTATGGCTTGAAAGACCTCGTAGTATTCCTGCTGGCGGGATATATCCTCCCAAACCCCCAC
>WFYK01000169.1 GCA_015490105.1 Aquificaceae bacterium
TCTCAGACCTACAGAGGCTTTGAACGTAAAGAAGAAAGACATAAGGGTCAAAAAGATCCTCACAGAGGAGGGAGAGGAAAAGGAAATCTGGACCGTCCACGTGAGAGAAGGAAAGTTCCAGAAAGAGAGGGAAGCCCTTGTGCATTTCTTCAGACCTGAGTGGAAAACCTTATGGGAGAGGTGGTTAGAAAAGCTAAAACCTGACGACTACATATTTACCTACACTATCAAGTATCCCAAGAGCGCTAAAACCTTAGTCCTCAAGCAGGATACAGCCAAGAGGTTCTTTTGGGAGCTGGAGAAGAAGCTAAAGGAAAAGGGATATGAGATAGAGATAAACGCACACAGGTTCAGGAACACATACATAACGAAGCTTGCAACAAAAGGAGTTCCCGTCAATCTCATCGCCGAATGGGTAGGGCATTCGAAGATTTCCACAACGATGGACGTCTATATGGAAGCCGAAAAGGAAAAAGAGATAGAAGTGATTTTAAAGAGGCTGTGAGCTTTTAACGGGACATTCGTTTGCGAATTCACACCTTCTGCACTTCCAAGAAGCCGGCGGCGGCGGGAGCTCTCCGGAGTCCACCTTCTCGAACTTTTCGAGCACCTCTTTTGCCCTTCCTTCGTCAACGACACCCTCCCAAGTGTAAGTTTTGTTGTCCTTCAACGAATAGATTTGAACTCTCTTTTTCTTTCTTCTGAAGAAGAAACCGTAAAGGTCCGCTTGGGTTTCGGCGATGGGTTTTAACCATTTTTTCGCAAATCCTCCCGACGAGGTCGTGGACTTGAACTCGTAAACGAATTCGTCCGTTATTCCGTCGGGAACTCCGACAACTACATACTTCCCCCATTCGAAGTTCCACCTTACCTTCGGGTATTTTTCGGCATGTTTGATTTCAAGAATTCTTCCTCTGTAGAGTGGGTCTTCTTTCAAACGTTCTTCGTCTATTTCCCAAACGACAAACTCCGAAGGAACCCCACCGAACTTCGCTACAAGCTCCTTTTCGATTTCTTCCCAATCCTCGGGATTCTCTACGGCTATCCGCGGAAGCTGCTTTTCCTTTCTTTTCTTCAAAATCTCTTCAACATCTTCGAGCGTAAGGTCGGATCCCGTTTTGAGGATCTCCTCATCGCCTTCGGGAACTTTGTCAATCCTCCCGAGGATCAGCGAGTATCTTATCCTGTCTACAAGATAAGCACCGAAGAAACCGAGTTCGCTCCTTTTGTTCAAAAACCACGCCTTTATTCCGCACCAGTAGTACTCGGCTGTATTTGCCATTCCGATGAAAACAAGCGAATCCTTGGGCTGACCTCTTCTTTCCTTTTCGAGCTTCAGGAGTCTTTCCAGTCGTTCGGGTTTCAGAAGCTCCTCCAACCCTTCAATAGAAGATAACCGAAATTTCATCAAAATCAATCTCGGGCACATCTTCAAACTCAAAATACGCGTAAAGATACGCGATGAAGTCCCTTACGGTTTTCGGTTCGAACTCTCCTTTCAAGATTTTCTCCCGAACTTCCCTTGCGAGCTTTCCGTAATCCACCGTCCTGTGGAGGGGAACATCTTCCGGTTCGGTTTTGAATTCCGGGAACCCGTCGGTCTTCCCAGTCTCGGAAAGTAGTTGTAGATGAAAGAAAGATCGTAGTCAGTCTCTTCAGAACTTCCCCCGAGAACTTCCCTCACTTCTTTGACGGTTATCTTCTTTCCTTCGGTCGAAGGAAACAAAGCCTCCACCTGAAGTTTCATCAGCTTTGCGGAGGCTTCAATAAACCTTCCCGCTTCCCTGAGGTACTCGGACTTTTCCAGCTTCTCGGCTGTTTTTCTGAAGAGACCCGCGAGGTACTCAACGTCTACGTCGTAGGGACATAAAGAGCGGGATAGAATATCAATTTGTGTTCTCGAAGTGCTCTCCGCGAAGCAGTATGACCTCTACTTCGGAGAAGGTATGGAAAAGCTCCATCCTCTACTTTGCGGAGCAAGTTTTGAAGAAAAACTCCATGTAGAGCGTGCCGCTTCCGATCTCAAGCCTCATGGAGCCCGACCGATGAGAGGAGTGCATCGCTTATTATCTTCTTGAGCTGCTTCCTCGCCTCCTCGGGAAAGTCATCTAGGGCGGAAGTCGGGATCATGACCGCAACGGGCTCTCCCCAACTCGTTGCAACGACAACCTTCCCCTGCCTTAATTCCCTTGCGAGCCTCTTGTAAACGGTACCCATCGGAAAGACCGCAACCTTCAACATCGCCTCACCTCCTCATTTTAATTAGAAGTCGTATGAAAGTGTCCTTTTTGAACCTTTTGTTTCCAATTTTACATTTTTTCTTTTAAACATAAGCTCTTTCACATAAAGTTTAACCCATGCTTCCCAAATATCCTCTTTTTTCCACGCTTCAAATTTACCTTCAGAAATAGATATGATCCCATTCTCTCTCCCTTGTTCATTTACAAGCCTTCCAAAAGGATCTTTCTTCAGCCTCATCTCCACACCTCCTGAGGGATTTTTAGCTTCAAAGATGGGATTTTTCTATCTTTAAGGAAGATCCTTGACTTAGTAGAAAGCTCACTAATCGCTTTATCAGCTAACACTTCTATTACGGGCAAAACTATATCAAAATACTTTTTCATAACTTCGTCTCTATAATATTTAAGCTCTTTCGAATCTATAAGCTCAGGCTTGTTTTTGAGGATCTCAAGAACCCTTCCACGGGGAATCTCGGATTCGATAATGAAGGAGTATTCAGCACCTTTACGTAAAGCTAAAGCTGTATAAGGTCCTTCGTTCGCATCAGGATCCCTGAGGGGTATTTCTACACACAGGGCTATCGGGGAAATTATAGGATCGGGAGGTTCGAAGTTCTCTCCAAAGGAAAGTACTTTCTCTTCAGCACCGATCTCATGGACCGCCCGCACCGCTGCTTCGATCGGGTGGTAATAGGAGTATGCGGAATACTTTTCCAGAAAAGTGTCTTCTTGAAGGAGACTGTTCATCAGTCTTTGGAGCATCACAGGGTTGCCGTCAATTACAGCTTTGTCTACAAGCTTTGCAAACACATAGTGGGTGGCTGCAACGATATGCGCGCCTTCTGATAGAAAGGGTAAAGGCTTATCCAGTCCGAGTATGCTCAAGGCTCCGGTCAGTACCTCTGGTGGGTATTTTGATGTGTTTCTCCTGATAAAGATAGGTCCTTCACCTGTAAGCAGCCAATGGAGGTTTATACCATGAGCTTTACTCAAGGCAACCAGTGTCTCTATCTTTGGAGTTATCTCTCCGCTCTCGTACCTGCTTCCCAGCGTCCGGCTGACTATTCGCTGCGGTCCTTCGTAGAACTCTTCCAAAGTAAGATGCAGTAGCTCCCTCACCTCTCTCAACCTCCTTCCAAGACCCTTGTCCATACTTTAATTATATACCTTTACCCGTAAAATGCAACCCTAAAATGAATCCCGGTTTTGTATACGCGGAAGGTCAACCCCGCTTTTTGTTAAAAGGTGTATAGAAGAACGTTTTAAAAGCACCTACAGGATCTTTGCTTCTTCGAACCTCCTGAAATCCCTGTCAAAAGTATACACAGGCTTTATACCTCTTACCCGTGCATAGGCAAGCACAAGAGCATCTCCAAACTTGAGGTTTTCCTCCTCATAGAGGGCAAGAGCGGTGAAAACCACATCAAGGTTCTCTACTTCCACAGGAAGAGTGAGAATGCTCTCCACCATCTCCCTTACTCGGGCTTTGGGAAGCCCGTAAACCCTCTCAAGGACATATACCATCTCAACAACCACTATGAAGGGAATGTAAAAGGTCGTTCCCTTTTTCTTCGCTTTCTTTATCAGATTCCTGAACTTCTCCTTTTCTTCCGGGGTCCCGTCGTGTAGGTAGCGGATGAAGAGGTTCGTATCAAGTATCCCCTCATAAGGCATCTTTCGCTATCTCCTCCTCTACCCTGTTCCTTACTTCTTTAGGACTGAGAGGTTTTCCTTTCAAACTCCCCTCAAGCTCAAGGAAGTTTCTGAGCTTCCTTATTCTGATCTCATCTCCCTCTATTTCAAACACTACCCTGTCCCCTTCCTTTATACCGAGTGCCTTTCTTATTTCCTTAGGTATGACTACCTGATAGCGTCTGCTTACTCTTGCGATTAAGCTCATGTAAGATAAATTATGAAATGTCATACAAAATGCAAGTGGTTGATATAATCCTGTCTCCTTATGAGCTTGTGCTCAGGGAAATAGAGAAGGGGACCCTTGACCCCTTTGATATAGACCTTGAATACCTGATAGAGCTATTCAGAAAGGAAGCCGAAGACCTGAAAGAGTGGGAATACTTTGAAGAGGCGGGCAGGTTCCTTGAAGCCTCTACAAAACTTATAAAACTCCAAATAGAAGAGATATTCCCCCGCCCTGAGTCCGAGAAGAAGAGGATAACTATAAAGGAAGTCAGAGAAGCGTTAGCAGGAAGTGAGGATACCTACCCCGAGTATGACCTCTCGTGGCTCTGGGAGCATGAGGTAAGGGTAGGAAGACCTTCAGGAGCTAAAGACGGGCAGGATAGAAAGCTGACGTGGAAAGAGTTTTGGGATCAAGCGGAAAACGTTCCTTTGCATAAGGGGATAGACTACAGAAAGCTCGCAGAGCAGGTCAGAAAACTCCTCAAGGAGGGGAGGTTCAGGATAAGAACCTTGACGGACTTTATTGCCTATCTGCATGCTTACATGGAATTTGAGGACGTTCCGGAATTACCTGAGCTTTCTCTTACAGTTGGAACACAGGTTTAGCTTCTTAATTTCTTCCTTAGAAACCTCTTTGAGTTCTCTGTGTCCGTTGCTCCAGTTAAATGAAGTGTAGCCGCACACGGGCATTCCGTCATCCCTGAGCAGGTGCCACGTAATCCCGTAAACGCTTCTTCCTACTTTATACTTCACCTTTTGTAATTAGGTGCCTGAGAACCGGGAATCAGGAACCAAATATGTTCAAATGATTAGATTCCACAGTTCTCAGGCTCAACCCGTTGTTACTACCCCCTATCCCCAATAGGGACTCGGGGGTTACTTTGAAGAAAAGGTCCATGAGCTTGAGTCTTACGGGATTACAGAGCTTGATAAAAAGCACCTTCAGGTCTTCATAAAAGTCAAGCTTCGGGAGCTTAGCTCCCACTCTCAGAATGTTCAAAGCTCCTACCAAATCCGCATGAAATACTTTATTCAAAACCTTGTCCTTAAACACATTTCCGTTCCTTTCTCCATTCCTTATTTCCTTTAGCTTCCCTTCCAGCTTCTCTATTTCCTCTTCTATCTTTTTTACTTCTTCGTTTTCCTCTTCCGCATCGCTAAGCTTTGCCTTGAGAGTCATCTTCTTCTTTCCTAACCTCTGGATTTTTCCTATATCCGCAAAAGGAGACGTCTTAGAAGTGTAGCTCTCATCCACCTCCACAACTTCCATCCCCAGCTCCTTAGCTTTATACCTGATTAGCTCTATCAATCTCCTGAAAGGTATAAACACAAACTCCTGATTGGTCTTTCTTCCCAAACTTATCCCGTTCTTACTCTCAAGGCCGTTCCTGCCTATGTAAATCACCTTATGTCCCGTCTCATAGAGTATGTCCACAACCTTCCTCGCTATTCTGTGGAGCTGGGTCTCTATCCACCTCTTCCTGTGGGCTGAAAGAACCTTTTGCTTTAGCTCAAGCTCTGAAAGTCTTTCCCTCAGGTGCTTTAGTCCCTCCTCCTCGTAGTCTCCGCTCCTTACCTCATTCCTGAGGTAGTCTATTTGACTTTGAAGCTTTGCCCTTTCCTTGTTAAACCACTGATTGAATGCCTTTATCTCTTTGCCTGAGACTATGAAGCTTCTTAGCTTTGGATTTTCTGATACCACAGAAAGGAGTTCATCAAGCCCAACATCTATACCTGCTCTGTATTCTCCTTTGGGCTTTACCTCTTTCACTTCACACTCATATACCACATCAACATAG
>WFYK01000170.1 GCA_015490105.1 Aquificaceae bacterium
GTCCTACGCTGTAGAGACCGGGTCTGTACTCTATGGCTACCGGGTGGTGGCTCCTGAGATCCGTTCCTATGTAACCCGTAGCGGTGGGGAGGAGCTTGTCGTCCGGACCTACCGCGGTTCCCTCGACGTCTATCGTCTGACCGAGGGCGTAGAGGTTCGTCCCCCTCACCCAGTAAACCGCACCTATGGCGACCGTCCCGTCGTGGCAGGAAAGACACATCCTGGAGATTATGCCCGGCTGTCCCTCTGAAGCCGAAGGTTGCTGAGGCGGGGGGTAGCCCATTCTCCTTATGAACTCGGAGTCGTAAAGCGTGTAGTTAGCGGTCGAGAGGAGGTGGTTCCACAGGGGAACCCCTACCTGCTCGTGGTGCGGTATGTGGCAGAAGACGCATATCTCGGTCTCGGAAACCGCCCTGACATTTCCCGGTCCGGTCACGGAGAGGTTGTGGGGTGAGTCCACTATGTTACTACCGGAGAATGAAAGGCTCACAAGTAACAAAACCAAAAGGGCTACCATCACTCACCCCCTAAATACCTGAGGACCACGATCCTTGAGTTGTAAGAGTCTGCAACGTAGATCATGTCTCCTCTAATAAATATATCCATCGGAAAGGCAAATTTCCCCTCCTCGCTTCCATACCTTCCGACCACCAAAAGCAGTTCCCCTTTCCTGTTGAATATCTGCACCGCCGAAAAGAGCGTATCGGAAACGTATATATGTCCGTCCCTGTCTACCGCTATCCCTCTCGGGTTGGCGAACGTCCCTATCTTCGTTCCCCTTTTCCCGAACGAGGTAATTTCCTTCCCTTCCGGGCTGAATATTCTCACCTTTGCGTTAAGGGAATCCGAAACGTAGAGATTACCCTCTTTATCAAGGTTCAGGTAAGTCGGTCTGTTGAAGTTCCCCTTTATCTCCCCGATCTTTTTACCACCCAGATCGAAGATCAAAATCTTATTGGCGAGCGTATCGGAAACGTAAACCTTTTTTCTCTTTTTGTCTATTACTAGACCTGTCGGTCTTTTGAGTAAGCCTTCTCCCAAAGTTCCCAAAACGTCTCCTTCCATGGAAAGCAGGACCACTTTACCGAGAACGGAATCGCTCACAAATACTCTCTTGTCCAGATCCACATCCACGTCCACCGGAGAAGGAAAACCAAGGACTCTCCTTACCTTTTTCCTTTTGAGGTCCCAAATAAGAACACCACCCACCGCCTGATCGGTAACCACGAAGAGTTCATCGTCTACATAAACACCGGCAGGTTTCAGGATCCTGTTTAGCCTCTTCTTTCCGAAGATCACCTCCTTGACCCTCTCCCAGATCCCCTTCTTTATACCTAAGTCCTCTGGTCTCTCTATAATACGGACAAGCTCTATTCTCGCCTTCTCTGGAGGAGGTGGCCAAACAATTTTTCCAAAAGCAAGCGAAGCGAGTAAGATCCAAATAAGAATTCTCATCTGACCTCGATTTCGATCATTCTTCCCGTATCTTTTCCGAAGAAGTCCAGAAGTTTTTCAGCAAGCACCCTTATTTCGGACCTTATGTCCGGTGAATCGCTTTCTTTTGAGATCTCACCCATCCAGAGGAGCGTTTCCCCTTTCTTCAGACCGAGTGTAAGGTAATGCCTGTAGACTGTTTCAACGTCCGTATAGTAGTAAGCGGGAGGGGGAGGGAGGAAGGTAAAGATCTCCGGAACAGCTCTCCCACCTTCCAGTCTGTAACCCACTATAGTGTATACTTCAGCACCTCCGTAAACTATCCTCGGCACATACATCTGTTTCGGAACAACACCGTAACTGTACTCAAGCGTGTTTTCGCATTTCTCGGAGATCTCCACCCCTTTCCTCTTGAGAGCCTCCGCCAACGTTCTTTCAACGAAGGAGTCCATAAGTTTGTTCTTGGTTTCCCCTACCTTCTTGAGACAAACCGAAGATACGCCTTCGAAACCTCCTATTGTGCTAACGTAAGCTTTCGGAGCACAACCAACAAGAAAACTAAAGAGTACGTATAAGCTTAAGACCCACAAAATACCTACTCCTCTTATAGCTGATAGCATCGCTGAACACCTCCCTGTTAAAACCGCTTTCAAATGTCAACATCACCTTCCGGAAGGTATATTTTATTTTAAGATTCCCGCTTGCTGTAAATTCATTATCGTAAAGAGTATCCCTGTATGTGTTCAATGCAAAGGAAACAAAAAGCCTTCTGGTTACCGGATAACTACCGCTGAACTGTACGTAAGGTTTTACACTTTCAGTTCCGATGTTCAGCACCTTCCAATAGTCAAGACCCGTTCTGAAGTTCAGGTTCATCTTCCTGAGGATCCTCAGGTCCCAAGAGAGGGAGTTATTCGTCCTTACCATCTCATATTCATAATCGTACTCTCTCGAGGTGTTTTTCATATAGCTTGCGGAGTGAGAAAAATTTACCCTCCTTCCGAGCCTGATACCGAAAGTTTCGAAAACACTGTTTGAAGTTGTAGCCCTTTGACCGTCCTTGAAAAGCTGAGAGTGTGAACCGTTAAGGGAGAGGTAGGACCTGATTGAAGGAAATTCTTTTCTGATCTTACCGGAGACGGAATAGGAATAGTAGTTCTTTTCTCCACCATCAAACCATTTTGAAACCGATCCGGATGTGGTAAAGCCAACCGTCAACGCCATGGGAAGGTTCCTGGTGTAGGAAACACTGCCACCGAATGAAACCGCCCTCGACCTCTCAAGCGAAAAAACGTTTAAAGTTTGTCCTACGCTCCAATTTTCTGTTATTGTATAATTAAGCATTTGGGAAAGTGTATAATAATTTGTGTCAACGGTTCCCCTATACTGACTGAAGTGTGCAAGAACGTTTACCGATAATTTGGGATTTGGAGTATAAGAAAAGTTAGCACTTTCAGTATAGAGTTC
>WFYK01000171.1 GCA_015490105.1 Aquificaceae bacterium
AGTCTATATAGAAGGGTAGGGATCGGATCCCGAATGTTTATGATGTGGATCATAGAGCCTTGACCTGATAAGCACCTCCCTGGGAGATTCCTAGGGGAGGTTTTTTTAAAGACTTGAGTGCTCCCTTGTCGAGGGGTGTAAAACTTTAGTAGAGGATGTCAACTTTTTAAAGCAAAGGAACCCATCCAAGTGGAGGGGTAGAATGTAAATATGAACGCCCTAAGCCTTGTAAGAGAACTACTTGATAAAGTTTACCACCGGCACAGAGTCCCTTTTAGGCAGGAAGGGAGTAAATTAGCTATATAAAATTATGAAGACATTGAAAAACTGGGCTAGTGAAAAGGAGATCTGGAAGAAGGAGAGCTGGAGGGAGTTCGTAGAGCAACTGCAGGACGCTCTGAGGGAAGCGAAGAAAATCCTGAAGATAGACAAACTTTTTGAAGAAGTAGAAGGCAAGGAGATAGGAGATATCACGGACGAAAGGCTAAAGGAAAAGGTAATGACCGCTCTCCTCGGTGGTACGGATTTACCGGAGAGTCCTTTCTCAAGGCTCATGTATAAGAAGTTTGGGATAAAACTCGGGGAAGCTTCCTCCTGGGAGGAGAGTGTGGAGACATACAGACGGTTAGGAAAGTGGACAAAAATAAGGAAGGAAGATAAAAGGAAATGTTGGATTGGTCATGTTGAAAACTTGGCTGAAGATCTGGAAACCCTAATTAAAGAGTTTGAAGGAAAAGGTCTTAAACTAGAACCAAAAGAGGAGGAAGATATTGATCCCCTTGATTATCTGCCTTCAAGAGGTGAGAGACCTGACAGATTTATAGAACTCATAAACACCTTCATCAAGAAGGTCAACAAACTCGCACTCGGAATGAACCCGTTCGTAACCTTTGTTACCTTTGTGAGGTTCAACTATGTTGATAATGTCCTTAAGTTTCTCAGTCTTAACAGAATCGAAGAGCTTAGGGAACTTATAGAACTTCTGGATCTTAAGCTCGTTGATGCTATCCACCTTGAGTTTAAGAAGCTTGAAGATTATGAAACTGGAAAGCATTTTCTCTTATACGGAAGAGAAGGTTTGAGCGGTTTGATCTACGAAAAGCTTGCATGTGGTTCGGATATTTACGAGTTTGTTGAGAGGAGAAAAGTGGAAGAGTGGATGAAAGAGAATTTGAGAGAAGTTAGGTTTGAAATTCTGAGAAGGATACCTATAGTTAAAGCAAGAACAGACTTGGGTATTTACCGTGCATACGAAGTTAGAGATGGTATGATATTAGGTAGCTACCGATATTATTATCATTCCAGACATGGAGAATACAGACCTATATTAGACAGATTTGAGAATCCTGTTAATCTAAAAGATTTCCTTAAGGAGATCATTACTCTGTCTGAAGTAGGAGTTTTAGAGCTTGTTCTTGAATACGGGTGTAGTATAAATAAAAAATTCCCAAATGTCCTCAATGAGCTATCAGAACGCCATGAAACAGATCAAGAAGGAGAGGCTTGATCAAAGGCTGTCCGAAGAAAAAGAAAAGGAAAAGAAGCTTACATCTGAGCTGAAAGAGGAAGAAAAATCTGAAGAAAAGGATATCTTCCTGCTTGACGAAGAGTATACAGAACTCCTTGAACTTGACCTCAGCACGGAATTTACAACACATGAAGTCAGCTTCAGTATAAGGGAAACTGAAGATATAGAACTCCTCGAAAGCATAGAGCATGAGGTTCTCTCTTCGGACTTTGACACCACCTTTGAGGAGGCTTCTCCTGAATTCGGAGAAGTTGAAACAAATGATATACTTCTTATGGAGTGGGAGCCTGCTGAAATTGAAGGTGATTACGAAACGAGATTTGAGGAAGTCCATCCTGTCTTTGAAACATACAAGACCGAAGATATAAAGCTCTCTGAAGAGGAGGAGGTAGAGGAGATGGAAGCGGATCTTTCTACCGAGATAGGTGAGCTGGAGGTGGAGAGTTTGGAAACTCTCGCTGAGGACTTTTCGGGTTCACTACTTGAAGATTTACTAGAAGAGGAGGAGAGAAAGAAGAGGTCTCCTTTTCCGGCCAGCTTTGGTCAGGGTCTTTCCAGTCCTGTCATAGTTATCTTAGAGGAGGACGAGAAGGACTTTCACACACCCTTCCTCTATCTCCTTAAGGAGCTTTACAGGGAAGTGGAGGAGGACTACCCGAGGATAGTCTACAGGATACCTGAAACCTCCGAAGAGGCTGAGATGGGAGACAGCTTTGTGCCTCACCACCTCGACACCCTCGACCTCGAAAGGGAGATAGAGGTTCTATACCTTAAAGACTGGATGTATCCTCTTGGCAACTTCATCAATTATGTGAAGGGAAGGCTAAAGACCGCTTTCCTGAAGAGGCTCGGCTTCCTCGTGGTTGTCGTAAAAAGAGGTGAGGGAAGGAAGGTAGAGGAGAAGATCTCCGAGGTCGCAAAGGGTATAAGGATATACAGGATATACATAAGAGACGAGAACTACGACCGCTTCTGTTCGCTTATAACGGGAGTGAAAGAAGGGGGAGACTTCACGAACAGGCTCATGAAATACAACACAGCCCTTGAGAGGACCGTAAGGAACTTCTCCGTTTACGTAGCAAGAGATAAGGAACTGAAGGACAAACATCAGTATCCTTACAAAGTCGCAACCTTTGTCTGTCTTGCCAACAGGCTCATAGAAAACAAGGAGGATTTCAGGAAGGAGATCTTAAAGAAGCTTAGGGAAAGTAAGGAGAATAAAGAAGAGAGTATAAAAGTGGAAGAAGAAAGGGATTGTTCAAACACGAAGGTGATCTCTGACATAGTTTACAGAAAAAACACAGCCGTTGAGATAGAGACTCTGATAAGCTCCATAGAACCCATGAAGAAGATAGATGAGACGGTTTTAAAATACGAAGATTGCGGTGAAGTAGAAAAAATCTGGATAGTCCTCAGACCGGTTTCCGCCTTTCTCCACTACGGTGAGCTGGTAAGGAGAAAAGAAATATTAAAAGAGATGGTTTCAAAGGAAGTGGAGTTCAAAGTTCTCGTTCTTAAAAAGAGGGGAGTATGGAACCTCGTAGATC
>WFYK01000172.1 GCA_015490105.1 Aquificaceae bacterium
ATATAGTAAGTATCACAAACATTATCTCCTTTTCTGTCAACCCAAAAAGCTGTATCCGCGTCTACTGACGACTGTTCTACGCTAACCCCCACCTGCACCGTGGAAAGCTGGCCTTCGATCTCTCCCCCACAAGCGAGAATAAAACCAACAATGATAGTCAAAATTTTTATTCTCACCATTTATCCCCCCATTTTTCTTTACTTAAGTATCTCGGAATAATTTTAGCATTTTTAAGCTAAGCTACATATTTCTCAAAGCAGGAGCAAGAGCACAAAGTAGGCCAATACATGAAGCCCAAAAGATAAATGTTCCCATGAGAGTAGCCAGGATCGCTTTCCTGAAGGGATTTTCCAGCTTTACAGCCTTTGCATAAAGGTAGGAAAGTCCTAAAGCGGAGACGATAGCTATAAAGGGTGACAGGGTGAAGTAGATATCTTTCAGAGGGTAAATAACCTTTGGGAAAGAGTCCGGAATCACAATGGGGACAAAGAAGTGCATATATACCGCTACAAAGACAGCAGGGATCAACTTTACAGCTACTTTACAACTTCCCATTCGGTAATGAGATGATTTCCACGCTTGAAGTGAGATCTGAGTCTGAGATGCAGTAGATTTTTGAGTTTTTTAAAGCCTTCTCCCCCTACGAGGGTAGGAACGTTTTCCCCTCCTACAATGACAGGCATATGGATTATCCTTATCTCGTCAACCGCCCTGCGCCTTATAAACTCCCAGTTTATAGAAGATCCTCCCTCGACCATAAGGGTCTTTATGCCCATGTCGTATAGCTTCGGAAGTAAAATGTCAAAGTCCACGAGTTCATCCCCCGCGACTATCACCTCCGCACCTTTTTCCTTTATTTTTTCAACCCTTTCCTTTGGAGCCCTTTGGGTCACCGCTATTATGGTAGGAGCTTCCTCTGTATTGAGGACGTTAGCATCTAAAGGGACGTTTCCCGTAGAGCAGGGAATTATCCTTATAGGATTTTTTCCCTCCACATACCTTACCGTTAAATTCGGGTTGTCCGTTCTTACCGTTTCACAACCCACCATTATTCCGTCTACCTTTGCGCGTATTTCGTGTAGATACCTGTAAGCTTCCTTGTCCATAAGGCTCATAAGTTCCTTCGAAGAAGCACCTCTGTATAGGGTGAGCTTCCCGTCGACACTTACTTCCGAAACAATGATCACGTAAGGCCTCTTCTCCATCACTCATACTCCGAACGATAGTTCTTGTAGAGATATAAGATCCTCACTATCAAGGAAGCCAAGGTCAGAACCGCTATTATCTTTATCCCGAAACTCAAGCCTATCGGGAAGTTAGCTTTCTCTAAGAGAGTAAACAGGACTACCGCTATGTGGGTCTCGGGTCTCCCAAAGAAACCCACTCCCTCAAGGGGATCCACGATCTTTCCCTTTTTCCTCGATGAGTAGCCTATCTCCGCGTAAGCTACAGGCTTTATGAAAGAGTGGAGCATAGAAACGGTAACTACGGTAATAGCTACGAAAGGGGAAGCAAATGCAAAACCTATGGCTCCTAAAACGAAACCGTCGACCCACTTGTCCGCGATCCAGTCAAAGACCGCACCGAACTTGGAAGCTCTGTCGGTTTCCCTTGCAACTATCCCGTCCGCCAGATCAAACAAACCCGAGAGAATAAATAGACTCAAAGCGGTGAGTAGCTTCTCGTGATAGAAAAAGTAAGCGGATAGTGTTCCCAAAAAGAGGGACATAAGGGTTATGAGATTTGGTGGAATACCCACTTTTGCAAGGGCGAGACCGAAAGGTGTGTATAACCTCTTAAGCTGATCCCTCTTACTGGTGAGGTTCATTTAAGACCCTTTTCTGAGATCCAAGGCATCATCTTTCTCAGTTCCTTACCAACCTTTTCTATGAGATGGTTTGCGTCTCTTTCAAGGAGTGCGTTGTAAACGGGCCTTCCTGCCTTGTTTTCAAGAACCCACTCGCGGGCAAACTCACCCCTTTGGATCTCTTTAAGGATCTCCTTCATTAAGGGTTTAACTACCTCGTATATTCTGTCACCTCTGGTTACGTCCCCGTATTTGGCGGTGTCGGAGATAGAGTAGCGCATACCCGCTATTCCATACTGGTATATGAGGTCCACTATTAGCTTAAGTTCGTGCAAGCATTCGAAATATGCAACCTCAGGCTGATACCCTGCCTCTACGAGCGTTTCAAACCCCGCTTTTATCAGAGCAGTAACACCACCGCAGAGAACAGTCTGCTCACCGAACAGATCCGTTTCTGTCTCTTCCTTGAAGGTAGTTTCTATCACACCCGCCCTCGTTGCACCGATACCTTTAGCATACGCAAGGGCCTTGTCCTTACACTTCCCTGAAGCGTCCTGATATATAGCTACGAGTGCGGGAACACCTTTGCCCTCTTCATACATCCACCTGACGAGGTGGCCCGGGCCTTTGGGAGCAACCATGAAAACGTCCACATCTTTTGGGGGGATTATCTGCTTGAAGTGGATGTTAAAGCCGTGGGCAAATGCCAAAGTCTTCGACGGATCAAGGTAAGGCTCAACACACTCTTTATACAGATCCGGCTGAACCGTATCGGGAACGAGGAACATTATCAGATCCGCCTCTTTTGAAGCCTCAGAAGGCGTCATTACAGTAAAGCCATCCGCTTGGGCTTTTTCCCTCGATCTGCTCTTTTCGTGAAGGCCTACTATAACATCCAAACCGCTATCCCTTAAGTTGAGTGCGTGTGCATGGCCCTGCGAACCGTAGCCGAGTATAGCTATCTTTTTCCCTTTAAGAGGTTCCAAACTTGCATCTTCTTCGTAGTAAATCTTTGCCATCTTCGTCTCCTCCCAAAAACTTCTAAGGATTATATCCTAACCCCCTCCGCATGCAGTGAGAACACTTTAATTTTCATCTGAAAAATCCTGAAGGCGAACTGGAGGGGATGCGATGAGGAAGCTTGACAGAAGAGAGTTTCTCACTCTTATGCGTGTGGGAGCTGCGGGAGCGTTCCTGCAGGCCTGCGGAGGCGGTTCTGCAACCCCCACTTTGGACTCTCAGGTGTCCGGATCTATGATGGGGGGAGGCGGTGGAGGAGCAAGCTCACCTCCTCCGGGGGAACTATTCAAAGATCCTCCCCTCGCACAGCTAACGAGAAACGGCAACATAGTTGAAACTTCTATCTCCCCTCAAAGATCACAGACCACCATAGCGGGCCAGACGGTTACAATGATGCTCTATAACGGATCTTACCCTGCACCCACCATAAGGGTAAAGTCTGGAGACATCCTGAGGGTCAACTTCACCAACAACCTTCCCCAGAACGTGGACATCACGGGAACCAACATCCTTGGAAAGGACATGAGCATTACCAACCTTCATACCCACGGGTGGCACGTTTCTCCCTCCGGAAACGCGGACAACATATTCTTGAAGTTTCTATCAGGAGACAGTCTTACCTTTGAGTTTGACCTCTCCAAGCAGTGGGGAGGTATGATGGGCTTTTACCACCCTCACTATCACGGGACAGTAGCTGAGCAGTTCTGGAAGGGTCTCGCGGGAGGTGCCCTGATAGTGGAGGACGACGTTCCCGACCTTCAGGACTTCGAAGAGCACATAATGATCCTTACGGACATTTCTATCTCAAACGGGCTTCCTACTGAATGGACCAGATGAGATTATATGCGAATCCTTGGAGATATCGTAATGGTCAACGGTCAAGTCAACCCAGTTCTTACCATACAGCCAGGCCAGGTCCAGAGGTGGAGAATTCTAAACGCAAGTGTCTATAGGTATTACAAAATATCCCTTCAAAACCACACGATGTATCTCGTAGGAGTGGATGACAGCCTTCTTGAACAACCTGTTCCTATCAATGAAATACTTCTTACACCCGGTGAGAGGGTAGACATACTTATAAAAGCGGACCAAACTCCAGGAACTTACGCACTTCAGGATCTCAACTCAGGTATTACTCTCCTTACCCTCGAATACAGCGGAGCTCAAACCAACGATCAGATACCTACGACGATAAATTCCGAAATAGCCCAGTGGGTAGCCAGTTTGAGGCAGATGGACATTTCAAGCCTAAGACAGGTTACTATGACTCTTAATTTTGTGAGGGGAAGGGGAGCTATAAATAGGCAAGTCTTCGACGAGAACCCTTACATACTTGAGTCTCCCGTAGGAACCTACGAGGTTTGGACCATAGTTAACCAAACGGGCATGGATCACCCCTGGCATCATCACACGGATGGAGCTGTGGTAATAGACATTCGAGGGGGAGATCCTAACTATGCTCGTCTCTACACGAGCGTAAACGGTCTAAAGGACACGATAAACGTTCCCGCAATGGGATCTATAACTATGATTGTCCCCGTCCTTGATTTTACTGGAGACACCGTCTTCCACTGCCACATTCTTGGTCACGAAGATATAGGAATGATGGGTATCTGGAGGAGGGTTTAAGGTTTCCTTTCTCTCCTCCTCCCTTTTTCTTTTTTTTAAAATACCTATCTTGTGTTAAAGCTGATAATAGCGAGGCACGCGGAGAGTCAGTGGAATCCTATAGGTAGGTATCAAGGTTTACTCGATCCGGACCTTACAGAGAGAGGTTTAAACCAAGCAAAAGCCCTTGCGAAGGAGCTAAGAAAGGAAAAAATAGATGTAATTTTCTCATCTCCCCTCAAAAGGACTTGGAGAACCGCGGAAGTTATCGGGAAACTGATCGGCGTTGAACCCTTAAAAGAAGAAAGGATAATAGAAATTGACCACGGAAAGTGGTCCGGCCTTTTAGTAGAAGAGGTAAAGGAGAGATTTCCAGAAGAGTTTGAAACTTGGATAAAGAGGCCCCATGAGGCGGTTTTTGAGGGAGGGGAAAGTCTAAAGGAAGTTTACGAAAGGGTAAGCCAATTTTTAGATTTCCTAAAGTCAGAATTTGAGGGTAAAACCGTCCTTGCGGTTTCCCACACTGTCCCCATAAGGTGTATGATTTGTTATCTTTTGGGTGTGGATCTGTCCAAATTCTGGGCATTCGGGTGTGACAACGCTTCCTACTCGGTCGTTCTTATGGAAGAAGGGAGGAACGTCCTTCAGAAGTTAAACATAACTTGCCATTTGGGGGATCTGTATGTGGAAGGCCACTTTGCTCTTTAGTCTTTTAACTTTAAGTCTCTTGGCTCAGGATCTAAAGGAAAGCATAGAACTGAGCGTGAAGGTCGTAGACCGGCTGGAGATAGAAAAAGAGAAACTGATCCCCCCGGAAAGGTTATCCCTTCCCCAAGATTTCCAGATTTTAGATCTTTCTTATGAACTTATAGAACCTCCCGAGGACATAGAAGAGAAACCTCCTACCGTCCCCGAGGACGTCAAAGGTTGCGGTGTGCCCAAAGATCGTCGCATCTTCGCAAAGGCTCTCAAGCTTTATCGAGAGGGCAAACTTCTCAGAGCGAGAGAAAAACTATACGACCTTATAAGCATTCAAAACTCCCCTTTTTCTCTCGAAGGCAGGTATCTGCTCGCTGTGATTGAACTCCAAAGAGGTGAAAAGGAAACAGC
>WFYK01000173.1 GCA_015490105.1 Aquificaceae bacterium
GCCAAAGAGTTGCTCCCAAGAGATTACAAATGTCCCAGCTGTGGTGGAAAAGATTTTGAAAAGGAAGAGGATGTTTTAGACGTGTGGTTCGATTCTGGCTGTTCCCACGCTGCGGTTATAAGACCCCTCGGCTTTAACAAGGCGGACCTATACCTCGAAGGTTCAGACCAGCACAGAGGATGGTTCCAAGCTTCCCTCCTTGAATCGGTAGGTTCATACGGTGAAGCTCCTTACAGATCGGTTCTTACCCACGGCTTTACCGTTGATGAAAAAGGCAGGAAGATGTCCAAGTCCTTGGGAAACGTGGTTTCTCCCCAAGAGATCGTAGAAAAACTCGGAGCGGATATACTCAGACTCTGGGTTGTCTCCGAAGACTACAGTGAGGATGTAAAACTCGGTCAATCAATTCTGAAAACCTTGACCGATGATTACAGGAAGATAAGGAACACCTTGAGGTTTATTCTCGGAAACCTATACGACTTCGATCCTAAGGAAGACAGTGTTTCCTTCCAAGAACTTCATCACTTTGACAGGTGGATGCTGTCCCACCTGCAGGACTTTTTGAAAGAGGTTCACAGACACTATTCGGATTACGCTTTTCACAGGGTATACCACCTCGTTAGAAATTTTTGCACGACGGATCTCTCTTCCCTTTACTTGGATGTTTTAAAAGACCGACTCTACGTCTACTCCCCGAAAAGCTGGGAGAGAAGGTCCGCCCAAACGGTTCTTTGGAACTTAGCTTTAGCCTTAACCGCTTCGATAGCACCTTTCTTGAGCTTTACCGCGGAGGAGGTCTGGGAGCACCTCAGGAAAATAGACCCTTCTCTTCCGGAAAGTGTTTTCCTCTATGAGATCCCTAAACCTTCCGAAGACTTGGTGGATAGATCTGTTCTTGAGGACTACGCGCTTCTTTTGAAGATCCGATCGGACGTGATGAGCGGTCTGGAGAGAGCAAGGAGGGAAGGTCTCATAAGGCATCCTTACGAAGCTAAAGTGTTTTTAAAGGCAAATCCCCCGGTTGAGGAGATTTTAAAGAAATACAGCGATTACCTTGGCTTTTTCCTCACCGTAAGTCAGGTAGAACTCTCGGAAGGCGGAGAGATCAAGGTAAGGGGTGAGGAGGTAGAGGATCTTGAAGTGGGTGTGAGTAAGGCTGAAGGTAAGAAATGTCCGAGATGCTGGGTTTTCTTCAAGGAGTCCGAATTTGACGGAGAAGTGTGCATTAGGTGTTCGGAAGTCTTGCGTGCTAAGGTATGAAGAAAATCCTTCTTGTGGCGTTTTTCAGCTTTTTGCTCCTTGCAACCTTCAGTTTCCTCGTGGCAAACGACAGTCCCCAAGTTTCCGTATCTTTTTGGAACCTTTGGGAGAGTCCTTCCGTTTCCTTGGGTGTGGCTCTGGCTTTGGCCTTTTACCTGGGCCTTTTAGCGGGACTTTTCTTGAATGCCTTGACTTACGTCATAAAGAAGCTATTTTGAAAAGGTATCTTTATATTCAAAATCACTAAAAGGAGGTAAGTGGTATGCAAGAGCAACAAACTTCCATGGTCTTTAAGGTAACCGAGAAGGCGGTCGAAGAGATCCTCAAGGTTGCTAAGGAAAACAACATAGAAAAGCCTATCCTGAGGGTCAGGGTAGTTCCCGGAGGATGCTCCGGATTCCAGTATGCTATGGGCTTTGATGACAACATAGAGGAAGGCGATCACGTCTTCGAATACGGAGACGTTAAAGTAGTAATAGACGCCTTCTCTATGCCTTACGTCAACGGAGCGGAGCTTGACTACGTAGTGGACTTCATGGGAGGAGGCTTCACCATAAGGAATCCCAACGCCACCGGATCCTGCGGTTGTGGAAGCTCCTTCAGCTGTGGCTAATGATCCCTCACCGCCCCGCAGGGGGCGGTTTTATCACCTCCACCCTAACCTCTTTAGGTTCTATTGCGGCGGTCTTAAGTAGCAGAGATATATCCGTTTCTACTTCCACCCTTCTCTTGTATACACCCGGTTTTGTAAGGGTTGAAACGTCTACGTAGGTCTTTATGTGATCCGTTATTGAGGATGTGAGCAATCTCTCCGCCATGTAGACGGTTATCTCTACCCTTTCAGGGTAAACCTTGTAGATGAATTCCGGGCTGTCTCCCCTTATCTCCACAAATTTGGACAGGGTAACCGCGGTTCTCGAACCGAAATTTACTACCGCCCAAAGGGAGAAGGCCAGAAAGAGGGCTAAAAGCTTGTAAGCCCAGTTCACTGGATCAGTTCGTTCAGAACGTCAACCGATCTGGGAAGACCTACTATGTATCTTCCGTTCATACCTATCACCGTGGGCGTTCCCGACACTCCGATCTCGCTGAGAAGCTTCTTGTTTGCATCTATGGCCTTTTTACCTTCTTCGCACTGGTTTTTCGTATCCACATCCGCGTGGATCGAGTCGTATCCGAGCTTATCGCAGACCATGGCTACCGATTTTTTGTAGGCTTCTGGATGGATAGGAAGCGGGAACAGTATCACCTTTATCTGAACGTTGTTTTTATCCGCCCACTCCTTTATCATGGGGGAAAAGCGCCTACAGAAGGGACAGTCAGGATCCGTTATGTAGTAAACAAACTTCTCACCCTTGCCGTAGGTCATATTTACGTGCTTTTCGAGCTTCTTCAACGTTTCCTTGGAAACCGTCATGTAGTTTTGAAGCTTTTTCTGAGTTAGGTTTTCCTTCGTCTCCAAGTTAAATAAGGTTCCCGAAAGGACGAACTTTCCCGAAGAGTCAGTGTATAGGATCAAAGGTCTCATGCCTACCTTTATCACCGCTTCGCAAAGACCCTTGACCTCCGAAGAAGGTTTTACCTCAACTACTTTAAAGTCCCTCGGTATCAACTTTGAAAGGTTTTCCTTTAAGCTATTTTCCTGAGGGCACTTTACCGCTGTGTTTCCACAAGAAGCGAGCACCAGCAGTCCTAAGCTAAAAAGATACCTTTTCATTCCCCACCTCCGACTCTTGCTCTTAACTAATATACCTTCAGTTTTTCAAAGGACCATCTCTATAGCTTCCTTTATGTTTTTGACCGGGATAAGATCCATAGCTACGTCTACCTTTTCCAATCCGTAGGGAACTAAAGCTTTTCTGAAGCCAAAGCGTTGAGCCTCTTTTAGGCGTAGGTCCCCAAAATGGACGTTTCTGACTTCCCCCGCAAGGCCGAGCTCTCCGAAAACCACCACATCTTCGGGCAGTGGTCTGTTCTCCTTAGAGGAAACTATAGCTAAAGCTACCGCCAGATCTACCGCGGGTTCTCTCACTTGAAGTCCCCCCGCTATGTTTACAAAAACGTCCGCGTCCCTTGTAAATATTCCCGCCTCCTTTTCGAGTATGGCCAGGATCAAAGAGAGCCTGTTCACATCGAAACCCTGAGTTCGCCTCTGGGGTGTAGTGTAGAGAGCTTGAAGGACAAGAGCTTGCACCTCTATAAGGATAGGTTTCGATCCCTCCGTGAAGGGAAATATTACACTTCCTGGAGCGTGAACCCTTTCCTCTACGAAAAAGGCGGAAGGTTCAGCTACTTCTTCGAGTCCTCTGTCTGTCATCTTAAATACCGCAACCTCTCCCGAAGATCCGAACCTGTTTTTGATGACTTTTAAGACCCTATACTGATAGTGTCTTTCCCCTTCGAACTGAAGGACCGTATCTACCATATGTTCTAAAACTTTAGGGCCCGCTATCAGGCCTTCCTTCGTTATTTGACCTACGATAAAACATGGGATACCTCTCTCTTTACATATCTCTGTGAGTCTGAAGGTCACCTCCCTGACTTGGGAGACCGAACCTGCGGAGGATTCAAGGGCTTCCGAGTATACGGTTTGGACCGAGTCGAGAACCACCAAGGAAGGGTTTTCTCTCTTTATAGCTTCCTCTACTTTTTCAAAGAGTGTTTCTGGGAAAACGAGCAGGTGTTCTGACGTTGCTCCTATCCTGCGAGCCCTTATGGCTATCTGGGATCCTGACTCCTCCCCCGAAACATAGAGAACCCTCCCGTAGCGGGTATATCTGTGGGAAAGTTGCAAAAGTAGGGTGGACTTTCCTATCCCGGGTTCCCCCGCTATGAGGATCACCTGACCTTCTACTATCCCACCTCCGAGGGCATCGTCGAGGTTTTTAAAACCCGTGGTAAAGCGATCTACTTCGTTCGAAGTCCAAGCGTTTACGGGTTTAGGCGGGGTGTAGTCTACGAGTTTTGTTTCTTCTTCCTTTTTTAAAACTTCCTCTTGGATGGTATTGAATTGACCGCAGGAGGGACATCTCCCCATCCACTTGGGAGGCTGGTAACCGCAACTTACGCAGACGAACCTCGTTTCTTTCTTAGCCATTTTCGAAGAAGGTCATAATTTCCCTTATCAAGGTTGCGGGCTTTACATCCTTAGGGCAAGCGCTGTTACACTTATCACAGGAAAGACAGTGAAAGATGTGACCCTCTTCTATAGCCTGTTTTATTCTTTCCTCCTTAGAGTCGTCCCTCGGATCTTCGAGGAATCGGTATATCTTTGCGAAGAAAAGAGGCCCTGCGTATTCTTCCTCGAGAACTTGCGGACAGTAAGATTGACAAGCGGAGCAAAGTATACAGTCCGCGGACTCTTGAATCTTCCTGTTCAAAGAAGGATCTATCTTTACCTCTTCCTTAGTGCCCTTTACCCAAGATCTGAAACGTTTTAGCCTGTCGGTCACCTCTTCGTGATCCACCGCGAGATCCTTGATAACGGGAAACTTGTCTAAAGGTTCTACGGTAACCTCTTGGCCTGTGAGGACGTAGGGCAGAACCTGTTCCTTACAGGCCAGTTTAGGAAAGCCGTTTATGTAAACGGTGCACGTTCCACATATCCCCGCTCTGCAAAAGTGCCTGAAGGTCAAACTGGGATCTTGGGTCTCTTTTATCCTCTGGAGGGCACTCAGGAAGGTCATACCTTCCTCGTAGGGAACTTCAAAGGTGTCGTATCCCTTCTTTCCCGTAGAAGGGTCAAACCTAAATACCTTAACTCTCAGCTTCATAGCTTACTAAAGATAAACTCAAGAAGGGTTTTTTGGGTATGCAATCTGTTCTCCGCCTGCAAGAAGATAAAGTCCGCGTGCTTTTCAAAAACCTCCTCGGTTATTTCTTCACCCTTCTTGGCAGGAAGGCAGTGCATAACCTTCACAGATTCCTTAGCGTGGGAAAGCAGATCCTCATTTACCTGAAACTCCTTAAGTGCTTCCTTTTTTCTCTGCGCATCGTCTTCTCCCATACTTACCCACACGTCTGTATAGACCACATCCGCGTCTTTTACCGCTTCCAGAGGGTCGGTAGTCAGGTATATGTTTCCTCCAGTAAAGTTAGCAAGATCCATACCCGCTTGAAAGTAGTGACTGTCCGGTCCGTAATCTTCAGGTGTCGCAACAAACAGGTTAAGACCGAACAATCCCGCACCCACGAGCCAAGTGTTGCAAACGTTGTTGCCGTCACCCACGTAAGCGATCTTTATGTTTTTTATCTCTTCTCCGAAAGCCTCATAAAGGGTATACACATCACTCAGTATCTGACAGGGGTGAGCTTTGTCGGTGAGAGCGTTTATGGTAGGTATAGTTGCCCAGCGGGAGAACTCCTCAAGCCACTTGTGGGAGTGATTTCTCACGATCACACCGTCCAAATAACGTGATAAGGTCCTCGCGGTGTCTTTCACATCCTCACCTCTTGAGAGCTGGAGTTGTGACTCTTGCAGGAAGGTGGATCTTCCTCCCAGCTGGTTTATACCTACCTCAAAGGACACCCTCGTTCTTGTGGAAGGCTTGGTGAAGATAAGGGCAATTGTTTTGCCTTCCAAAACGGGACTGTGTTTGTCTTCCCCTTTTTTGACTTTAAGCGTCCTTTTGACTATATACCAAGCTTCATCCGGGTCCAAGTCCCAAAGATCTACAAAGTCCTTCTTCATAGTTTTAGTATAATCAATAAACACACCCTTCATTCAGGAGGTTAAAAGATGCCCCTCTCGAAGGAAAAGAAGTGGGAACTGATAAAGAGCTTCCAAAGACACGAAACCGACACGGGTTCGCCCGAGGTTCAGATCGCTATCCTCACGGAGAGAATAAACAAGCTGACCGAACACCTAAAAAAACACAAAAAGGATGTTCACTCAAGAAGAGGCTTGATAGCTATGGTAAACAAAAGGCGCAGACTCCTTGAGTATCTAAAAAGGCAGGACTACAAGAAGTATGTAGAAATATCCCAAAAACTCGGTCTGCAGGTCAAATGATGGAGGCAAAAGAGCAGGCACGTGTAGGAAACTGTGAAGAACCTGTAATTATTGAAACGGGAAGATACGCCAAGCAGGCGGACGGTGCGGTAGTAGTAAGGCAGGGCGGGACCGCGGTCCTCGTGACTGCGGTAATGTCCGATGAACCTAACAAAGAGATAGACTTTACACCCCTCACCGTTGACTACAGGGAAAGGCCCTCCGCTTACGGAAAGATACCCGGCGGTTTCATAAAGAGGGAAGGGAAACCCACCGAGAGGGAGATCCTAACCTCAAGGGTCATAGACAGACCTATAAGAC
>WFYK01000174.1 GCA_015490105.1 Aquificaceae bacterium
ATGTTCTTCGTTATATTAAACGACCTCCTTCGCTTGATCAGATAAATGCGCGTCTTTCTCTCTATAGGTGATCGGTCCGCTTCAAACTACATCTACCGCATCTTAAAGGATTTCCCTAAAGGATTTGAGTTTGTAGGCTTTACGGATGAAAGGATTGAATCATTGGGTGTTCAGAGTGTGGGAAAGATAGAGGACCTGTCTGTAGTAGGAATAGTAGAGGTTATCCCCAAGATCTTGACGATCAGAAGCTTATTTAAGAGATCGGTTGAAGAGCTAAAAAGGTGCGACGCTCTTATAGCCTGTGACGCTCCGGGTTTTAACCTGAGACTGATAAAGGAAGCAAAGAAACTCAAGTTGAAGGTGATCTACTTTATTTCACCCCAAGTGTGGGCTTGGAAGCCCTCAAGGGCGGAAACCTTAGCCCGCTACTCGGATCATCTCATAGTTATACTTCCTTTTGAGAAAGCTTTTTACGAACCTTTCAGCGATCAACTCAAGGTTCACTTCGTAGGACATCCCCTCGTTGACATGGCAAAACCTTCCTTAAGCAGAGAAGCTTTTATCAAAAAGATCTCCATCCCGGAGACCTTCTACACGTTAATGCCCGGAAGCAGGTGGGGAGAGATAAAAAGGCATACCCCTTTACTGAAAAAAGTGGTGCAAATGATTTCGCGAGAGGAAGAAGCCTTCTTCTTAGTTCCCACATTTGACATCTTCAAAGACTACCTCGAAGATGCTTTTTCAAACCTTCCCGTGAAGGTGATCTCCCCTTCCCACGTAGAATCTCCCGCCTACAACTCTCTTGCCTACTCTAAGAAAGCCCTTATAGCTTCCGGAACAGCTTCTTTAGAAGCGGGGATCATAGGAACCCCTCACGCGGTTTTTTACAAAGTAAATCCCCTAACCTACTTTTTGGGAAGGCTTTTGGTGAAGGTTCGGTTCATAAGCTTGGTGAACCTAATCTCCCAGAAGGGTGTTGTCCCGGAGCTTATAAATCCTAAGCCTGAGACATTAGTCAAAGCCTTTTACAGCATAGATGAAACTTCTCAAAAGGAAAACTTCAAGGACCTCAAAGAAAGTCTCGGATCGGAGGGGGTTATCGATAGGTTAAGAGATCTCTTTTATAAGCTCCTCAAGGATTGAAGGGTAAGTGTTTGAAAGCTGGTGGTCATCGTCCACTTTTATAAAGCGTTTTACCTTTACCTTCTTTGTAAACAGCAGGGAGTCTTCAAAAGGAACCACACTGTCCTTAGTGCCGTGAACTATATAGATGTCAAGATCCGAGGGCGCTGAAAATAGAACCTCCGAGTCCTTTATAATCTCGTATCCGTTTTTTAGTATATCCACTGCAAACCTATCATTTACCTCAACCTCTATGCCTTCTTCCTGAATTTTGAGAGGCTTTTTCCCCTCAAGCCAAGGTTTGGCCTTTTGAGGACCCACCTCCCTTACGATCAGATCGAGTGTTCTGAAGGAAGGGGCAAGAAGTATCAAGGTTTTTATATTCCCTCTTTCCATAAACCTTAGGTAGTTAACCGAAACGTAAGCACCGTGAGAACTTCCACACAGGATTATCTCATCAAAGCGCTGAGAGAAACCCAATATCAAGGCTTCCAGAACCTTCAGAACCTCCGTGGTAGTGTGTTTTTCGTAGTTCATATCCATGGCAAAAAAGGAAGCGACCTCGGTCTGGTAAAGTCTTTGGCGTGTCAGCTGAAGCTTTGAACTCATAACGTTACTTACGAACCCGTGAAGGTGAATCCAAAGTCTCTTAATGTTGTTTTCATCGTATAAGAACACCTCTTACACCTCCCCTACTATCTTTCCATCCTTGAGGAGCACGGTTCTATCAAAGAATCCTCTAAGTTCAGGATTGTGAGTCGCCACTACAAACGTTATTCTTTTGGATTCGTTCATTTCCTTAAAGAGTTTGAATATCTTCTTTCCCTCTTCCCAATCTACGTTTCCGGTAGGTTCGTCCGCGAGTATCAGCTTTGCTCCTGAGATGATAGCCCTACCTATAGCTACTCTCTGCTGTTCTCCTCCGGAGAGCTGACTCGGTTTGTGATTTATTCTGTGGGAAAGTCTAAGCATACTCAGAATTTCTATAGCTTCTTCTTCCGGATTTTCCTTTCCGACCAAACGTCCTATAAGGGTCAGGTTTTCAAGAACGGAAAAATCTTCAAGAAGGTAATAAAACTGAAACACGTAAGCTATCCTCCCTTTCCTAAATAGAGCAAGTTGATTTTCCGAAAGCTCATCTATTCTCACACCCATAACTTCCACGGATCCCTCCGTAGGTTTTTCCAAGCCGCCTATGATGTGCAAAAGGGTGCTTTTGCCTGAACCGGAAGGTCCCATTAGACCTACAAATTCACCTTCCTTTATACTCAAGTCGATGCCTTTAAGAGC
>WFYK01000175.1 GCA_015490105.1 Aquificaceae bacterium
CCGTTGACTTCGTTCCCAACTTTGACGAGTCTCTTATGGAGCCTACAGTTCTTCCCTCAAAGTTTCCAAACCTCATATGCAACGGCACCGCAGGGATAGCGGTCGGACTTGCTACCTCAATTCCGCCCCACAATTTAAGGGAGGTGGGTAAAGCTCTTATAGAGCTTGCTCAGAACCCTCACCTTAGCACCGAAGACCTGCTTAAGATAATCAAGGGTCCTGACTTTCCCACGGGGGGTGTGGTTGAAAACTACAAAGATCTGAAGGAGATCTACGAAACGGGTAAAGGAACGATCCAAGTCCGAGCAAAAGCTCACGTAGAGAAAGTTCAAGGGGGAAGAGAAAGGATAGTTATCACGGAAATCCCTTATCAGGTAAACAAGGCGGAGCTCATCAAAAAGATCGCGGATAACGTCAGGAACGGAAAGATCAAGGAAATTTCCGACATAAGGGATGAATCGGACAAGGAAGGGATAAGGATAGTTATAGAGCTCAAAAGGGACGCGAAAGGGGAAAATGTCCTGAAAAAACTGTTCAGACATACTCAACTGAGAAGAGGCTTTCCCGTAAATCTCGTTGTCCTCGTAAACGGGGAACCGAAGACGTTAAGTCTGAAAGAGATCCTAAAGGAATTTATAAAGCACAGGCTCAGTGTAATCCTGAGAAGAAGCAAATATTTCCTAAGAAAGGCGGAAGATAGACTCCACGTTGTGGAAGGTTTGATAGTCGCCATAGAGAACATCGATGAGGTTATAGAAGGTATTAGAAAGTCCAAAGACACAGCTCAAGCCAAAGAATTTCTCATAAATAGGTTTTCTCTTTCAGAAAGACAGGCTCAAGCGGTTTTAGACCTAAGACTTCAAAGACTTACTTCTTTAGAAAGGGAAAAACTTGTAAAGGAAAAGCAAGATCTAAAGGAAAGGATAGAATACCTCCGAAAGGTCATTTCAAGTGAGGAAGAGAGGATAAGGATCTTCATAGAAGAAACTCAGGATCTCATAAAAAGATACGGGGATCCCCGCAGAACGTTCATAGAGGGACTTGAAGAGGATCTAAAGGAAGGATCCCTCGTGGTTACGGTTCTCGAGAGCGGAAGGGTTATACCCTTGGAAGATATATCCGAAAACACCGCTCCCGTGGTAGATATCTTGGATGTTCCCTTCTCGGACGGTCTTTTCTTGGTTACAAACAGAGGCAGGGTTTACTGGCTTGCAGGTTCCCAAGCACTGCAGGGAAGTAAGGTTTCCTTCAAGGAACCCGGAGAGAGGGTTGTCGGTGCCTTCGTAAGAGGTCAGTTTGCGGACAGACTCGTTTTAGTTACGCTAAACGGGACTGTAAAGAAGATCCCTCTCGTTGAGTTCGAATACAAGTCCCAAGGGATGAGAATAATAAAACTTTCTGAAGACGATCAGGTTGTGGGCATAACGAGGGGTGCGGACAACAGTCACATTCTGACCTTTACAATGAGGGGTAAAGTTGCTCGCTTCAACGTAAGGGAAATTCCTCCTGCTACACCCACCACCAAAGGGGTGCAAGGGATTAAGGTAGACGAGAGAGACGAAGTAGTAGGGGTAAGATCCCTAACCGATGAGCCGTTCCTTCTTATAGTAACCACCGACGGCAAGGTAAAACGCATCTATACAGAAGAGGTTCCTCTAAGAAACAGGGGAGCTAAAGGTGTTCAAGTGCTGGGCTCGAGCAGAGAAAGGCTCGCTACAGTTCTTCCTATAAACGAGGAGATTGAAGTTCTAATATCTACAGCTTTCGGAAAAGCCTTCTACGACAAGATAAAAGCTCAAGACGTCCCGCTTACCAAGAGGGATAGACTCGCTAAGCCGAGGTGGAAACTGGAAGAAGGCGATTCTATAGTGAGGGTGGTTATAAAGGGAAGGAAGTGATAGTAAGTTTGGAAGACCTTCTTGAGATTCTGAAGGGTATCAGAGGAAAGAAGAAGATAGTCTTCACTAACGGATGTTTTGACATACTTCACGCGGGCCATGCGGACTACTTAGAAAGGGCTAAAAACCTCGGAGACGTTCTCATAGTTGGCGTCAACTCGGACACATCCATAAAAAGGATCAAAGGTCCTCAAAGACCTGTTCTCCAAGAGGAACTAAGGCTTAAACTTTTAGACTCCTTAAAGCCTGTGGACTTCGTTGTGAAGTTCGAAGAGGACACACCTATAAAGCTAATAGAAGCTATAAAGCCCGACGTTCTCGTCAAGGGTGGAGACTGGCCCCTGGATAAGATAGTGGGAAAAGATCTGGTCGAATCTTACGGAGGGACAGTGACTACTATCCCTTTCCGCTACGAAATATCCACAAGCAAGATCATTGAAAGGGTCATTGAGCTATACTGCTCAGAAGGTAAAAGACAAGACCTGCAACTATAAGCGAATCAAATCTATCGGTGAAACCTCCGTGATCTCCGAGAGCGTTTCCAAAATCCTTTATCCCTATAGATCTCTTTATTAGACTCTCCAGAAGATCGCCCCAAGCGGAACCGAGGGCAACGCCGACCCCGAGCGCAAAAGACTTTAAAGTCTCAAAACCGCTGAAAGAAAGCAAAACCGATACAATCAGAGTGGATGCTAAAACACCTGTGAAGAAGCCCTCAACAGTTTTGGATGGAGAGAGATCGGTAAGAGGCCTTTTGCCGAACCTCCTACCAACATACAAAGCAACCACATCGTGAGCCCAAACACCCAAAAGGAGAGCCAAAGAGGGAAATAATC
>WFYK01000176.1 GCA_015490105.1 Aquificaceae bacterium
GCCTTATTCCGCTACTTATGAATATAGGTCCTTCGTAGTTAGTCTTTATTTGAAGTTCAAAGTGAGTCTCTTTTAGCAGGAGGGTTTTTTCCAATATGATCCTCGGGTGAGAAAGCTTCATAACAATCTTGTCGTTTTCCTTTCTCACCTCATAGGGACTGAAGTTGAGGATTGTATCTATTTCCGGGTTCCCGGTAAAAACCTCTAATGGGTATAGGTTGAGCTTTCTTTCAAGGTCGGTTATTAGATCGAAGCCGAATGTCTTGTCAACTACCTTAACGATTCTCCCTCCCACCGAAGATATTTCGATCACGTAGGAGGGTGTTTCTACCTTCAGCGTTTTCCCCGATCCCGCCTTTTCCCTTGTTGTTCCGAGAAGAAGGGAAGGAACATTTTCCAGTGTTTTTGTTTCTTGATGTGTCTGCTGTTGCTGTTGGGTTTGAGAAGTTGGTCTCAGGAAGTAGTAGGAATATATCTCAAAGGCGAGGATAAAGAAGGCTATGAAAACCATAGCCAAGAATATCCTTTTAGGATCAGGTCCCTGGTTAGTAGGTGTCAAGGTAGATCCACACCTCCTTTAGACCAAGGGTTGCACCTCAGAATTCGCCAAAGTGTTTTGATAGAACCCTTAAAAACACCGTGTTTTTCCACAGCCAAAATGGCATACTGAGAGCAGGAAGGGTAATACCTGCAGGAAGGAGGGTAAAGAGGGGAGATAAAAACCTGCCAAAACCTCAGCAGGCCTATTACGATCCTCTTCATTAAGGTGCCAGCCTCTTTCTGCCTTTCTTCCTTCTCCTCTTTATTATCTTCCTTCCCGAACGGGTCCTCATACGGGCAAGGAACCCGCTCTTGCGTTTTTTCTTTCGTATAGATATATGAGGTTTTAATCCTTCCGTGGCCATAGCTCCTCACCTCTTAAGGACTTAAAGGGCGAGCCCCTTAAAGGCCCGCTTTACCTGTGAAGATGTTTGTAAATACGAACACGATCACTACGAACAGAGCATAGAGAGCTATGGTTTCTATAAATGCCAAACCTATGAACATTACGGTCTGGAGCCTTCCTCCCGCGTTAGGATTTCTGGCTATACCTTCTTGGGTTCCTCTAACTGCTTGACCCATACCCACACCTGCTCCCAAACCGGCCAACCCTATGGCCAATCCGGAAGCTAAAGCAACCAACCCGTAAAAGAGAGCCTTATCGGAGGAAGATCCTGCCTCCGCAGCGAAGCTCAGTGTAGGTAGCAGAGCCATCAGTATTCCGAGAGCCTTGCCTTTCATCGCATACCTCCTTTCACTTTATTATCAACGAAGGGATAGAAATCTCCTCAAGAATTCTACACAAAGGTGCACCCGCTTCGCACCCCCAAAGAACAAACTGAGGCCTTTCCGCCTCAAGGGTTGACAAGATTTCCTTGTCAAGCTCACCCGCTATAACGGACACCTCTACGTCCGCCTCTTCATCGCCCATCACCTTCTTCCAAACCCTCTTTACCTTCTTAAGAACCTTTTCCTTAGCTTCTTCTACCGTCGACGGAGGCAGAGGAAGACCCAAAGATACACTTACCTTCTCCAAGGTGTAAAGGTCTTCCAGGATAACCAGTATTTTGGGCGGTGCTTCAAACTTTTCGCAAAAGACTTTAAGCATCTCAACCGCCTTAGAACACTCAGGTGAACTGTCTGTTAAAACCAGCAATATCTTCATACCTCAGTGCTCCTCGTGAGCTACCGCCCCCGCCAAGTAAACAACGGACAGAATCATAAATATGTAAGTCTGAATAAATATCGCAAGGAATTTTATCGCAATTATAAAGATGAGCACCGCGGGAGATAAGGCCATCGTAAAGGGGTTTTGAATAACGAGGCCTACAAGAGAAACCAAGAGCAGTGCCCCGGCTTTCATATTAGCAAAAAGCCTCAAAGACAGAGTTATGGGGCGCGCTATGTGTGATATTACCTCAACCAAGAAGAAGAAAGGCGCAAGGACCTTTACGGGTCCGAAGAAGTGTTTGAGGTAGGCTATACCGTTTTCCCTGAAGCCCTCGTAGTTGTAGTAGAGGAAAACGATCAAAGCAAGGGCCAAGTTGGTGTTTATGTTGGAAGTTGGAGCTTCAAGGCCAGGAACCATTCCGAGGAGGTTCGAGAAAAATACAAAAAGTCCGATGGAAGCTATCAACGGAGTGTATTTAACCCCCTTCTCTCCTACATTTGAAACTATCATTCCTCTGACGAACCTGACGTATCCTTCGAGAAGGGCTTGGAATTTGGTAGGTCTTACCGAAGGCTTGCCGGCTAACAGAACTATCAGTATAGATATTCCCATAGCCACTAGGCCTAAAATTACGTGTGCGTAAGTAGGTGCTTCCATCCCTCTTCCTCAGCAGGCCAAAAGATTATCGTATATTCTAACAGACAATTCAAGAGGGGATAGGTCTTAGGGAGCAAAAGGGCCTCAAGTAAATTCCGACCCCTCCTAAGAAACTACTGTAAGGCCTTCCACTCTCCGGATCCTTTAGAAGGGGATCTATCTCAATGAGGGGAACAAGCACAAAGTCCCTTTCCTTTATGCGCGGATGGGGGATTGTGAGATCCTTTGTATAAAGCTTCCTGGATCCGTAGAGGAGTATATCCACATCTATCTCCCTCGGACCCCACCGGAAACGCTCCTTCCTGCCTAAGGACTTTTCCAAGGTTTTTATTTTCTTTAGTAGGTTTAATGGACAGAAGCTTGTCCGTATTTCAACAACACAGTTTAGAAAATCTTTTTGATCCTCAACCCCCCAAGGTTTGCTCTCATATACGGTTGATGCAACAACCACCTTTCCTATGTATTTGTGGATTTCCTCTATGGCTTTGAGTATATAAGAGATTCTGTCCCCTACGTTCGATCCCAAGCCTAAGAAGACGCGGTTCATTCACCTCCGTATTCTACCGAATCTATCTCTTCCATGAACTGTTCAATCATGAAGGTAACGTAATCTTTCAGTTCCTCTACGCTCTTCTTCCAGTTATCAGGAGATATTTCTATGTCCTTTTCGTGAACTTGATGTTCCTCTGTGATGTAGCGAACCTTCAAATAGGGCATATCGTTGTCAAAGTGAAACTCCACCTCAATATCGGGGTTTACCATAACGTCCTTTAGTTCTTGTTCGAGCCTTTTAAATTTCTCTTTAACAGACTGATCCACCTTTCTCCTCCCCCTAAAGAAAATTTAAAAAGATCCGGGGAACTCAGTCCCCGGACTTGACCATGACCATCTCAATGCAGTGTCTTTTGAGTAGATCGGAGCAGACATAGACACAGATCTCACACCCTTTGCATCTGTCATACCAAACCCAAGCGGTATGACCGCTCTCCTTGTAGTTCAAGCAGTTAGGTTCGGGACAGAATAGGACACACTGTTTACAGTTATACTTGGCGCACTCCTTTTCGTTCACCTCCGCTACGAAATACATTTACTACCTCCTTAGGTTGCTACCTTTTTCTCCTCTTCCTCCACCCAGCCGTTCTCCTCCGCAAGCTTCATCGTATACTTTATGACCTCCATATTTTTGGCAAGGAGTTCTTGTTTCTTCTTGAACTTCTTCTCTATGGCTGAGTCGAGAGCTGTAGTTCCACCTGAAGCTACGAAGGTTCCACCCAGGAACCTCTCATAAAGTGCCTTTTCTATGTGTTCAAGGCCTACGAGACGGGTTATTCCGAAAAAGAGTCCTACCATAGCCATGTTAGTAGCCAGTTCCGTGCCTGCTATGTCCCTTGCTATTTGGGTTGCGGGGATCATGTATATGCGGGCGTTGAGATCTTCAAGAACCTTCTTGTCCTCGTCGGGTATTATGTCAGCGTCAGAGTTTATCAAGATAAGACCGTTTTCCTTAAGACCCGTGTAGAAGGGCATTGTGTAGGACTTTCCGTGGGTTATAACCTGAGGGTGGTAGATCATTATCACATTGGGATAAACGACTTCTCCCACTTCGTATATAGGCTGATCGGAGACCCTAACGTAAGCTTCAACGGGGGCCATCCTTTTCTCGGAACCGAAGAAGGGAACGAGAGTGGCGTATTTGCCCGCAGCAGACATGGCGTTACCGAGAATGTGGGCAGAGGTGACGACCCCCTGCCCACCGACACCCGCGATCCTTATGTTGTATCTCTTCATCACTTAACCTCCTGCTTTGCCTTCTCTTTTTCCTTCCTTTCTATCTCTTCGAGATATTCTTTGACCTCGTCAGTCATCCACTCGTAGAACTTAAAGTCCTTCTTCTCCCTCTCACGGGCATCTTTGAGAACCTCTCTGGTGGGTATGGAGTATTCGATGTTACAGGAGGTGTAAGCGTGGATGAAGGTAGGTCCGAACTCCCTTGCAGCGTAGATAGCTCTCCTGATTACCTTGGCTATCCTCTTGGGGTTGGTGGGAGAAATCCTTGCAACGTATACACATCCGGCAACCTGAGCGAGTTCCACCGCGTTTATCTTGTCAAACTTCTTACCCAAGGGAGCCATCTTGAGCTGAACACCCTTGGGAGACATTCCACTTTCCTGACCACCCGTGTTTCCGTAAACCTCGTTGTCTACCATTATGGTGGTGAACTTTTCACCCCTGAACCAAGAGTGCATGGTCATTCCGAAGCCGATGTCCATGAGACCACCGTCACCGGCGATAACCACAACGTCCTTTACTTTGTCGGGGAACCTTATGGTTAGGGCCCTCTTTAGACCGGAGGCAACCGCGTTAGTGTCTCCGTAGTTTCCGTAGATGAAGGGAACAGCTGCTTGAGAGAGCGCAAGTCTTGCACAACCCGCGGTTCCAAGAACTATGGTGTCCTCAGGGTTAGGGAGTGCAGCGTAGAAAACCCTTATGAAGTAAGCCATGTAGCACCCCGCACACATGGGGTGTTCTTCGACCAGCTCTTTGAACTGGCCGAGTTGCATAACGTCAACTTGCTTGCCGAACTGTCCGAATTTAACAAGGTCTACATAATCTCTGGGCATATATCTTTCAAAACCCGGAGAAATTCTCACGTATTCAAGTCCCATGACACACCTCCTTTATTGGATTTTAAACAACGGTTTTCTTTTCCTTCTTAATTCCGAGGGCCTTGTAAATCTCCTCCATTATGAGTTCTACGGGAAGTGTCATACCTCCGTAGACCCTCGGTCCATCAATCACTATACCGCTGTTAGGTATGACAGACTTAACCTCTTTTGCGAGCCAACCGACGATGTTGTGTTCGGGCACTATAACCGCCTTAGCGTTTTTCAGAGCTTCCCTTACCTCCTTTTCGGGGAATGGCCTGAGAGACTTGACCTTAACGAGTCCTACGGGTAGACCCTCTTGCTCCGCATACCTTTGAGCTTCCCTTCCTTGGGCTGCAGCACAACCGCTTGCTACTATGAATACTTCCGCGTCAGGGTTCACCACCTCAACGGGTCCGCCCAAGTATTTGTAGATCCACTTCATAGCCCTTCTGTTGGCGGACCAGACTTCCTGTTGCCATACCGCGTGGATGAGGTAGCTCATGAAGTTGGACTTCTGAACAGGGGCGTCCCTTTGAATCCTCGCGGGTGGAATTTCACAGTCGGTAGGCGGAACAGGGGCCTTGTAGGGATCCCTGGGAGGAAGCTTCATATCCTCGGAGGGCATCTGAACGTAACCTTTAGCGTGGGTTACGAAGAAACCTTCCGTAGCTACAACAACGGGCAGGTAAACGTCAACCTTTTCAGATATAACGAAACCAGCCAGCGTGAAGTCAAACACATCCTGCTGGTTTTCCGCATGCAGAACCACAAGTCCCGCGTTTAGAAGGTATGAAATCTCTATGTTATCGGGCTGGATCGACAAGGGTGCGTTTACCACACGGGTCATAACACCCAAAACAACAGGTATCCTGTGTCCGGGCCAAGAGACTATCGCTTCGAGACCTCTGAGAAGACCGGGACCGGACGTTGCGGTAAAGGCTCTCGCTCCGCCCCTTACCGCTCCCGCTATTGCGGACATAGCGCCGTATTCTTCTTCCGCCCTGTAGTAGTCTTTAACATACCCTTGAGCGTATAGGTCTCCGACGAGGTGCATTGTCTCAGACTGGGGAGTGATGGGATAAGCTATAGCTATATCTACATTGGCCCTCTTAACCGCCTCCGCAAAAGCCTGAGATCCTGTAATAAACTTCTTCTCCCTCGGAGCCTCCAAAAGGAGGTATTCAGGCTCTACAACTCTCTGATCAGGCATGACACACCTCCCTACGAAAACTTAAATTACTCGGTTTCTTCTACTATTTCACCCTTCCTGGGCATAAGAAGTGCAGCGTATTCGCCAAAGTCCAGGGGAGATATCTTCGTCCAGTCCTCCTTAGGCAAGGAGGGGTTCTCCGGCGGGAGTTTGGGTTCCCACTCTATACCCAGCTCGTTCCTGACTTGAACAAGAACGTCCTTGAAGCGCCTTATCTCTTCCGCGTGAACGTCTCTGAGGGACACCATAGCGTCTTCGTGTCCCATCTCCGCACACAGAGCTATGGTAAAGCAGTTGGTCCCCGCCCTTATCATCCTGAGTGACAGGTTTGCATAGTGACAGTGAACACCTACAAAGATACACGCCTCTATCTTGTTGTGAAGTATGGTCAGGTTGGGGTGGTTGGGATTTATCTCCGCCTCCGGGTCTATTTTAGGATACTTGGGTCTATAGTCGGGCATGGGTATTATCCTGCAGTTGGGGATCTCCATAGCAAGTTCGAGAACCGCCTTGGCTTTTTCCATAGCAGCTGCGTTCCATCCCCAAAGGACTAGGGGTCCGGGGAATATGGTGGGATTCCTTCTGGTAAGCATAGCTTTGGCCGCCTCGCGCATGGCGACCTCTTCGTCAACGATCTTTCCGTAAAGAAGAGCCTTTCCGGGTGGGGGAAGTTCCACCCCCATAAAAGCTCCGGGAGTAGGTATGTAACCGGCGGGGCCCGGTGTGATAAGCTTCTCCTCCGCCATTTGCAGACCTCCAAATTTTGAGAGATGCCTACAATTTATAAGGAATCTCTTATATTGTCAAGGAAAAAAGTATGAGAAAGGTCAATTAAAGCCTGTCGGTGAGTCTGGGTCTTCCCTTCTCGTCCAGCTCAAAGACTTTAACCTTTACCACCTGTCCTATCCTGAAGCGCTGACGGGCGTCTCTGGTTCTTTCCCTCATGTTCTCCACGTGCAGGAGCCCTACTCTGCCCGGGAGGATCTCCACGAAGGCACCGTAAGGTTCCACCCTCGTGACTTTACCTTCGTAAACTTGGCCTACTTTAATCTCTTCCTGAGGAGGTTCGCTTTCCCCGTCAAGACCCATAGTCGTGAACTTGGGTCTTCCCAACTCGTCTATCTCAAGGACCTTAACCTTTACC
>WFYK01000177.1 GCA_015490105.1 Aquificaceae bacterium
ACGTAGTTCAGGTAGTCCTGGAGACTCTTCAGAGACTCTCCCAAGCTCTCCATCCGATCTGAATTATATCAGGGGTGAACCTCTCCTTCTCTACGGAAGGAGCTTCCGGTAGGGGACTGTGTCCCACCCAGAAGACCCGCATGGAGATTCCTGCTTCAACGAGGGCTTTCCGCCCTCTCCACAGGCGTAAGTTCGGGTCGCCCCGACCCTACCACCCGTAAGGTGGGTGAGCCCTTTCCGCAAAATGTTCACGCTTGCATTGTAATCCCTGTCCATTACTGCCCCGCATTCAGGGCATTCGTGCAACCTTTCAGCTAAAGTCTTGGGAACCCTAAAACCACATACAGAGCAATCCTGAGTCGTGTAGGATGGGTCAACCCTCACCACCCTTGCCCCCGCCATTACAGCCTTGTAGGTGGCAAAGGTGATGAGCGTCCCCCATCCCGCATCGAGTATGAACTTGGCTAAACTGCTGTTTTGAACAAGCTCTCTTATGTTCAGGTTCTCAAAGCTAATGTAATCGTAATTGTTCACAATGTATCTTGACAGCTTGTGCAGGAAGTCCCTCCTCGCATTCCTTATCTTCTCGTGAATCTTAGCCACTCTCTTTCTCTGTTTCTCCCAGTTGTTTGAACCTTTTTCTTTCCTTGAAAGCTTCTTCTGCTCCCTCTTAAGTCTCTTCTCAAGTTTCTGTAAGAACTTTGGATGCTCTATGAACTCTCCCTATGAGGTGGTAGCAAGGTTCTTGACTCCAAGGTCTATCCCCACAGCTTTCGCCTGAGCTTCCCTCAGTATCTGGTCAAGCTCTACCTCAACCGTTATGCACGCATACCACTTCCCTGAAGGTTCCTTTTTTATGGTAACTGTCCTCGCTTTCGTCCAGTCTATCTCCCTGTGCAGTCTTATCTTGAGTTTCCCGAGTTTCGGAAGGTGCAAGTATGCAAATCTGCTATTCTTCTTCTCAAGCTTTATGACCTCCACGAGCTTTTTCTTTTGCTTCATCCACACCTGCGGGAAGGTAAAGGAGTTGTATCTAGAGAGTTTCTTTTTCTTTGGATACTTGGCTTCTTTTCTGAAGAACTTTTGGAAAGCGTTATCTACTCTTCTCAGACAATCCTGAAGGACTTGAGAGTGGACAAGCTTTAGGGCTGGGTCTTTTTTCTTGAGCTTTGGAAGGGAATTCTGCTGGTGGGAGTATGTGACAGTTTTCTTTTCCTCCTTCCAACCTCTTTTTCTCTCCTCAATAGCGTGGTTGTAGAGGTTGCAAAGGATGTAGAGCCAATTTTCCATTCTGTATTCCAGCAAAGCGGATGGGTAAGCTCTGAACTTGTAGGTCAGCAAGAACTTAGTCTCTTCCTTGGCTCTGGACATAACGTTTTACATCCTCCAATTTTACCTGTCCTACACTTACGATGAAGTAAGATTGAGGCCAAAGCTTAGGTAGTAATCTATGGAAGAACCGAACTCTTGCCAGCACCCTCCACAAACGGCGCATTGCACTCCCTCCCTTACGGAATGATGCTTAGGGCGTAGATTTAGTTAAAATAAAAGCCTGTGAGGTGGGTTTATCTTCTCATAAGTGTAGCTACCTTGATCTTTTCTTGTGCTCAAAGTGCCAAAGCGCCCATTCACAAGGTTTTGGGTAAAGAGACTCTAAGACTTAAGGTAGTTCTTTTGCCCTCCCAACAAACGGAAACGCTCTATCAGGAGATGGCGGTAAGGGAGGTAGAAAACTCCCTCACGAGAAAGCCAGTGGGAGCGGTTTTAAAAAGTGCCTTCTCTAAAGAGAAGGTTGAGGTAGTAATCGTTACAAGGAAAAGAGTCCAAAAGATAGGACCTAACCTTAAGGAAGAAGCAAAACGGATAGGGGAAGAGTCAGGTGTAGATCTTGTAGTCGTGGTCGAGTTGCCCGAAGCGGAATTCTCCGAAAGTTCAACTCGAAAGGAACAAAGGGTCTGCGTCGTGAGGAATGCTAAAGTTCTCTTGTCCGCGAAGGTTTTAGACACTGTGAGGGGCAGTGTTCTCTTAGCGGGTGTATACGAGGGAGATCACTCCGCACGCCAGTGCTCGGAAGGAACCGCGAGAACGGACAAACTTCCCTCAAAGGATCTGACAGTGCAAAAAGCCATTAAAGAAGCTTCCGAGAAGTTTGTAAAAGACTTCTACTCCGCACTTTGATCCTTAACCTCTCGCAGCACATTCGGTTTTGAGCTTGTCAAGGTTGGAGACTATCTTTTCCGCTACCTCCTTAACGCGTATGAGTTTCTGCTTCGCCTCGTCTTCTCTGCCTACATTCTTGAGTTTGTAGATCTCACGGGCGAGCTTGTGAAGTTCTATGTGAGGAGGTTCTATATCTTGGAAGGTTTTGAGGTGTCCACACTTTTCCTTTCCTACCGAGTAATACCACTTACCCAGATAACACTGGGTGTGATCCACAAGCTCGGAAGGATCCATTTCGAGCTCGCCTTCGAGAAACTTCAAGAGCTTCAGCTTCCACATGTTGTGAGCGATCTTGGCCTTTTCTATGGAGAAGGCGTCGAGTTTGAACTTTTGCAGATCTGAGAGAAGGTCTTGGAGCTTCTGCATCGTTTGCTGGGCTATATTTCTGAGTTCCTTTGCCCTGTGTTTGTCTTCGTCCGCGAGCCTACTGAGATCCATAACGGCGGTAGTGAGCTGATTGGCGGTGCTTGCTTCCTCTTCTCCCGCGGTAGCCAAAGCGGTTATACGGGCTTCTACCTCTTTCATCTTTTCCGAGAGCTGAGCTATGGACTCACTTGCCCTGTCGGAAACCTCCATTCCCTTTTGAACCGTCCTTAAGATGTCGGATATAAGCGATACCGCCTTGTTGGTAGACTCCCCTATGCCTTCGATAATCTCGATAATATCTTTTGCGGATTCGGAGGTTCTTTCCGCGAGCTTCCTAACTTCGTCCGCAACGACCGCAAATCCTCTTCCCGCCTCTCCCGCTCTCGCAGCCTCGATCGCAGCGTTAAGAGAAAGAAGTGAGGTTTGCTCCGCTATGGAGTTTATAGTTCCCGTTATCTCCCCTATCCTGTTGACGGACTTGCTAAGTTCTTGAATGACCTCAGAATACTTTTGAACCGAGTCGTATATCTCCTTCATACCGTGGATGAGTTCTTCGAGGGTTTTGTGGCTCTCTTCAAAGCTCTTATACATGGTTTCAACGAGGTTCTTCGCCTCTATTATGTTGCTCGCGTTCTGCTTGACGATCATGGAAAACTCTTCCGCGGATGTAGAAATAGAGTTTATGTTCTCGTAGAGTTTTTGAATGTTGTCCTCCATCGAGTAAGAGACGTCGTAGAGAACTATCGCCCTGTCGGTGAGATCGCTCGAGCTTGAGTAGGTCTTGTCCAGCAAGGCCTTGAGGGACTGAACCATCGAGTTGAACTTCTTGTAAAGCTCCTCGTATTCGCCCTTCTTTACCTCTATGCTGAAAGTCAGATCTCCCTGAGCGATCTTGTCCATTGCATCGGAAAGGTCGCGTATGACCGCCTCCAGTTGCTGGGCTTTTTCGAGGATCTCTTTCTTGACAAGGCCCTTTAGCTCCTCGTAGTAGTCGGAGAGATCCTTTCTGGGATCGGCTGGCTTCACCTGAGATATGTCCACGTCTATTTCGTGGAGGAAGTCAAAGAAGAAAGCGTCGAACACACTCTGCATGTCGTAGATAAAGACTTTTACAATGGCTTTTATGGCTTTGTCCCTAAAGCCCGGTCTGAAGCGAAAAGCTTTCTGAAGGTATTTGACAATGAGGTTAACGTATATAGCATAGCTCCCTATATACCACTTCATAGGGAGGTTTATCTTGTTGTGAACCGAACCTATCCTTAGTCTTCTCTCAAAGTAGGGAACTCCGAAGTTTCCCCCCCTTGAAGCCTCTTCGAATATATCCAAGAAATACTGGAGCTGTGTTCTTTCCACTTGCTCCCTTAAGCTTTGCAGACTGATCCCCTTCTTCTTCGCCATTTTTTGAAAAAATTCAAGGGTTTCGGGGAAAGTAAACTGAACGTCGTAGAACTCCTTAACTATCTGAGGACCGTATTGTTTTGCCCAAGGAAGAAGCTGAGCGAGGATGGATATATCCTCTTGAGATAAATCCATAAACTGTTTTCTCAATCTCAAGTTCTCTTCGTTTATTCCGTATCTGCCCATGCGCTGAAAACCTCCTCGTGATTATTTTAACCGCACCTTGCAAACTTTGTGTTAATTTTAAATTCTATGAAGAAGGCCATCATAGGCGTCGTTACGGTATCCGACAGAGCCTCGCGCGGAGAATACGAGGATATTAGCGGGAAAGCTATCATAGAGTATCTGAAAGAGGTGATAAAAACACCTTTTGAAATAGAGTATAGGGTCATTCCCGACGAAAGAGATCTCATAGAGAAAACCTTAAAAGAACTTGCGGACAAGGTAGGTTGTTCCCTGATCCTTACCACCGGAGGGACCGGTCCTGCTCCGAGGGATGTTACTCCCGAGGCTACGGAGGCGGTTTGCGAAAAGATGCTTCCGGGCTTTGGAGAACTCATGCGTCAGGTTTCACTAAAGCAGGTTCCTACAGCTATACTCTCGCGTCAAACCGCGGGTATAAGGGGTTCGTGTCTTATAGTCAACCTTCCGGGAAAACCTCAGTCCATTAAGGTGTGTTTGGATGCGGTCTTTCCCGCGATCCCCTACTGCATAGATCTGATAGGAGGTGCTTACATAGATACTTACGAAGATAAGGTAAAAGCCTTCAGGCCTTCCAAGAGGTAAGCTATGAAGGTAGGGATCATCGGCTTCGGAAATATGGGAAGTGCCTTTGCAAAGGGATTTTCCTTAGCCTTAGGCAAAGAAAACGTCCTCGTCTACGACAAGGATCCTGCAAAGAGGGAAGTAGCTGTATCGGATGGTTTTGCCTTCGCGGGGGACCCTTACTTTTTGATTAAGGAATCCGACGTTATCCTTCTCGCGGTAAAGCCTAAGGATTTAAAGGATTTACTCGGGAGCATCAAAGATCAGATCGACTCCCGGATAGTCGTTAGCGTTGCCGCGGGCGTGCCCTTGAAGTTTTACGAAGATATCTTGGGGTCTGGTAAAAAGATCGTTCGCCTCATGCCCAACTTGGCGGTTAAGGTGGGAAAGGGAACCGTAGCATACGCGGACAACGGAAATCTAACGGAAGAGGAGGCCCTAAGTTTAAAGGATCTTCTTTCTCGATGTGGTGAGGTTTTTGAGATCCCTGAAGATCTCTTTGACAGCTTTACTGCCCTCGCGGGGAGCGGACCTGCTTTTGTGTTTAGCTTTATAGACGCCCTCGCTATGGCGGGTGTTAGGGGTGGATTTAGTTATGAAACCGCTCTGAAAATAGTCGTTTCCACCCTGATGGGGAGCGGAGAACTGCTCAGATCGGAGGGCGGAAACCCGAACGACTGGATCACTAAGGTCACTTCACCCGCGGGAACCACCGTTGAAGGTATAGCCTACTTGGAGAAAAAGGGCTTTAGGGGGATCGTTATGGGATGCGTGGAGAAAACCATCAAGCGGGCGAGGGATCTGAAAGGCTGATATTCTCCCACGAGGGAAAGATCATAAGGATACGCTTTAGCTGGTCCAATGTGAAAAACCTCTACATCCCCAAACAAAAGCACACGAGCAGGGCTTACCTGCTTTTGAAATTTCCTTCCCCCATCGTGGTAGCGGATGCGGTGGTTACCCGATTGAAGGGTGTTGAGGTAGGTGTCCTTACCGCGGACTGCGCGCCCGTGGTGTTTGTAGGGAAGGAAACGGTCGGAGTTGCCCACGCGGGTTGGAGGGGACTGAGATCCGGGATAATTCAAAATACACTTTCAATTATAAGGCGTTTTGAAAGCTTGAAAGATCTCTTCGTCTTCGTCGGCCCGTGTGCCAAGGGCTGTTGCTACGAGGTAGGCCCGGAGTTTGAAGAGATATTCCCTAAGTTTGTCTTCAGAAGAGAAGGAAAACTCTATATGGACCTTCAGAACGCTGTAATCGATACCTTAAAAAACTGCGGTGTTTCGAACTTAGGACTTCTGGAAGAGTGCACTGTATGTTCGAAAACATATCCTTCCTACAGACGGGACAAGACCCAGGAAAGGTTCCTCACCTCCGTTGAAATACTCCCTCAAGAACCTCCGCACTCGGTTCCCTCGTCGTAGATCCTTAAAAACCTTATGCGCTTTCCTTTCCACTCTAAGATAGCTTCTCCTCCTTCTTCCCACTCGTAGCAGGAGCTTCCTCCGTGAACGAAAAACTCAAAACCTCTAACCTTAGCATCCCCTACCTGCCAAACCTCCTTGAAGGCCCAACCCTCTAAAAGTTCCGAGTCCCCCGTTTCATACTCATAAGGATCTATCCTTTCCGTAGAAAGTCTCTTGGCCTTCACTTTGGAGAAACCCCTTATGAAAGGATCCCTCCCGTCCGGATCCGTGTCGTAAACCATCCAAAATTCAAGCCCTTCACAGGAAACCTTTACCGCTCCGAGGTTACCGTCCGGGTAGTTTTCCACCAAACAGCCGTCTATTTTTTCTTTCTCGACCGTCGGCGGTATCGCACAGGATAAAATCAAAAGACTCAGAGCTAAAGCCCTCTTGACCATAACTCTATCTTACACGAGTGCTCCAACACGGAAATAAGCTGAAGAGCTTCAAAAGGCGTGTCTCCCACCGCAAAAACACCGTGCTCTTTGACGACGACAATCATCTCTTTGCTAAAGATATGCCCGTTCAGGACCTCAGAGTAATCCACCACCCTCACTTTACCGAGGATAGTCTTACCCTCAGAGTCCTTAGGAACTATAAGCTCCCTTTCGAAAGACAAGCACACCGTAGCCACAGGATGGGCGTGAACTACACTTCTTTTTCCGCTCTTTACTATCGCACTTCTGTGAACCTTAATCTCCGAGGAGGCTCTCTCGTCAAGAACAGATTTCCCCCTGAGGGGGACCTTTACGATGTCGTGTTTGCTAAGAGACCCCTTAATTGATCCTGATCTTGTAATGTAAAGGTCCTCACCGAAAGCATAACTTACGTTCCCCGCCCTCTGATCCACGAGGCCTTCTTTGAACATAAGATCGCAAACGGAGAGTATGTCCCTTACTATCCAGTTCATCACAGATCTATCTCTTTTAAAACTGCGTCTATTTCAGGTGGAAGTTCAACAGGGTCGTCACAGACCTTTATGGCGGTATCCGGGTCCTTGAGACCGTTTCCGGTCAGCGTGCATACTACCCTTTCACCGCCTTTGAAAAAACCTTCCTTCGTCAGCTTTATCAGACCCGCTACGCTCGCAGCGGATGCGGGCTCGCAGAATATACCCTCGGATGAGGCAACGAGCTTGTAAGCGCTGAGAATCTCCCCGTCACTTACCATGTCAATCTTCCCGCCGGACTCCTCCGCAGCCTTGAGGGCACTCTTCCAGCTGTAGGGATTCCCTATCTTTATAGCGGTTGCTACCGTCTGGGGGTTCTTTATGGGATAACCTTTAACTATCGGTGCAGCTCCTTCCGCCTGCCATCCCATCATCTTAGGAAGCCTTTCTATCTTTCCCGCGGACTTGTATTCTTTGTAGCCTTTCCAGTAGGCGGTTATGTTCCCTGCGTTCCCTACGGGGATAAAGTGATAATCGGGACCGTCCCCCAGAACGTCGCATATCTCGTAAGCTGCGGTCTTTTGTCCCTCTATCCTGTATGGGTTTACGGAGTTTACTATCTCAACGGGAAGGATCTCACCGATCTTTCTTACTATGTGTAGGGCATCGTCGAAAGTTCCCCTGATGGCAAGAACTTTGGCCCCGTAGATCATAGCCTGAGAGAGTTTACCTATGGCAACAGCCCCTTTAGGTAATAGGACGAACGCCTTCATTCCTGCCCTTGCCGCGTAAGCTGCTGCGGATGCGGAGGTATTTCCCGTGGATGCACAGATAACGGCCTTTTTCCCTTTTTCGAGGGCCTTGGATATGGCCACGGTCATACCCCTGTCCTTGAAGGATCCTGTGGGATTCAAGCCTTCATACTTGAGATATATCTCCCCCTTAAAACCTATGGTTTTGGCCAAGTTATCCGCTCTTATTAGCGGTGTGTTTCCCTCAAGAAGGGTCACAACGGGGGTGCTGTCGCTGACCGGGAGAAACTCTCTGTATTGCTTTATAATCCCTTGCCAACATCCCATGAGACAATCAAAAGTTTAACATTTTGTGATACAAAGATAAACATGCCTTCCTTCGGTCTGTTTACCGACCTATACGAGCTTACTATGGCTCAGGTTTACCTGAAAGAGAACAAAACGGGCAGGGCGGTATTCAGCCTGTTTGTGAGAAAGCTCCCTCAAAATAGGAACTTCCTCGTTTCTTGCGGTCTCGAAACACTCTTGGAACTCCTTGAAAACTTCCGATTCTCCGACGAAGACCTTTTATATCTCAAAAGCTTGGGAAAGTTCTCAGAAGAGTTCCTCGATTTTCTGAAGGAGTTTGAGTTTAAAGGAAGTCTTTATGCTATCCCCGAAGGCAGAGTAATTTTCCAGAACGAACCTATTATCCAAATAGAGGCGGACCTTCCCACCGCTCAAATACTTGAAACCCTCGTTATAAACACAATTCACCACCAAACGTTGATCGCCTCGAAAGCGGTAAGGTGTAAGCTCGCATCCAAGGATAAAAAAGTAGTGGACTTCGGGCTCAGGAGAGCTCACAGTTTAGAGGGGGGTCTTTGGGCTTCAAGGGCCTGTTATATAGCGGGTTTTGACGGAACTTCCAACTTGATGGCAGGGAAAGTCTACGGTATTCCCGTCGTGGGGACGATGGCCCACTCCTTCGTGATGATCTTCCCTTCAGAAGAAGAGGCCTTCAGGGCTTTTGCCAAGGTATATCCGGAAAACACCATCTTTTTGATAGACACATACGACACCTTAGAAGGTGCTAAGAAGGTAGTCTCCCTTTGGAAAGAAGGTATAAGGGCTGTCGGAGTGAGGATAGACAGCGGAGACATACAGAATATTGCCAGAGAGGTAAGAAGGATTTTGGACGAAGAAGGCCTGAAGGAGGTGAAGATCTTCGTAAGTGGCGGTCTCGACGAAGTGGACATAGATAAACTCCTGTCTCAAGACGTTCCCGTGGATGCCTTCGGGGTAGGCACGAAGGTGGTCACTTCCTCCGATAGTCCATACCTCGATATGGCTTACAAGCTCGTTGAATACGAAGGAAAGCCAAAGGTAAAGAAAAGTCCGGGCAAGGAAACCTTTCCCTACAAGAGGCAGGTTTACCGCCTATACGAGGGTTCTGTTGCGAAGATGGACAAAGTTGTTAAGTTCCGCGATAGATCCGAAGGCGAACCTCTTGTAGAAAAGGTTTTAGAGGACGGAAGGCTTCTAAAGAACCTTGGAAGTGTGAAGGAAGCAAGAGAAAGGCTCCTGGAAGACCTTTCAAAACTTCCCGAAGATCTGAAGAAGCTCAAAAAGGCAAGCTACAGGGTCGAGATATTAAGATATTGAGGGGCTATGGAAAAGCTTTCTGATATCTTTAAAACGGGTAAAGTGTATGATGTTTTGACCAAATATAAAGAAGTTCCCGTAAAGGCTCCCATGCCTCTCCTTTGGGTGGATGAGGAAGGAAGACTCCTCGGTTTTGACTGGAAGAAGGTAACGGTCAAAAAGGCCTTTTCTTCCTTGGAACCGGTTTATGTTAAAGTCTCTCCGAGCGAATACGCAAAAACGCAGATATTCAGTAACTTGGGGAAGGAGCTCGTTTTGGTTTTAGAGAGCCTTGTCCCTCCCCCTGAGTTTATAAACAGAAAGTCCGTCAGAGTAGAGCCTGATGAGGAGAAGCCCGTTAAGGTTGAGATAATCTTCAACGGGAAACGCATAGAGGGAAACGCAACGGACGTCAGTGAAACCGGCGTGGGGGTAAAACTTCCTCTTGAGGGAAACAACGACTTCGTGGAGTTCGTAAAGGAAAAACTTAAAAGTCTCCAAGAGAAGGAAAACTTGGAGTTCGACGTTAAGGTGCACCTGCCGGACAACGGAACCGCCCAGGGAAAAGGTAAGGTAAGGAACCTCCTCGGATCGGGAAAAGATCTCTACGTGAGACTCGGCTTCGAGGTGGAGTTTCCGAGACGGGAGCTTGACAAAATAAGAAGATACGTAATCCAAAGACAGAAGGAGATCATTCAATCCTTGAGGATGCTCGGATGATCCTCGCCCTTAAAGTAGCGCTAAGGTATCTGATATCCTCCAAAGGAAGCACCCTCCTCATAACCTTCATATCCTTCTTCGGGGTATTTTTGAGTGTGAGCGCCATACTCCTCACCTTGGGGGTGTTTACAGGCTTTCAGGATACTCTCAAGGAAAAGATCCTTTCATCAACGCCCCACATTATAGTGAGCGTAATAGGGGGCAAAGACCCTTTTGCTTACGAAGAGAGTATAAGATCCCACCAACAGGTGGAGACGGTAGTCCCTTTCCTTTTATATCACGGCATACTCTCGAAATCTTCCAGTCTCCAGCCCGTTACAGTAAAAGCTATAAGGGTAAAGGATCTTAAGGAGCTTTTGAGCAGATACAAGGTAAAGGGAGATCCTAAGCTCGGAGACGGGAACGTTGTCTTGGGTAAAGGTGTCGCAGACTCTTTGGGTGCTAAGGTTGGTTCTAAGCTTTTACTTATAAACCCCTTGGGAGTGAAAACACCTACGGGATTTTTGCCCAAGACTAAGGAAGTAAAAGTGTCCGCCATATTTGAAACCGGAGCTTACGATAAGGACTTTGTTGTCGTTTTTGTGGATCTTACGGAAAGTAAAAGGTTTTTCAAGAGGGGGTTTAGCTACGAAGGTATTGAAGTATACATAAAGGACCCATACAGCGCTCAAGAGGTGAAAAGGGACCTTGAGAAAATGCTCAAAGAGGATCTCGTCATAGTAAGGTCTTGGATAGATTTAAACAAACCTCTCTTTAACGCTTTGCAACTGGAAAAGCTGGCTCTGTTTTTGATTCTCCTTTTAATGGTGGTAGTTGCATCCTTTAACATAACGAGCCTCCTGTTTGTCAAATCACGAGAAAAATTAAAGGACGTAGCGGTGCTCAAGGCTTTCGGCATGCAAACCAAAGAGATAGCCACTATCTTCGTCAGCGTGGGGGCTTTAATAGGATTAGTAGGAGCAACTTCCGGAGTGCTATTTTCCTTCGGGGTTGCTCAGGTGATCAACGAATACAAACTCATAAGGGTCCCCGAAGAGGTCTATATGATGAGCTATATCCCCGTTCACATAAAGACATCCGATTTGATAAGTGTGTTCTTAGGAACAATAATCTTGGCGGTTCTTTCCTCTCTGCTTCCTTCTTTGAAGATCGCCCGCGAAAAGGTGGTAAGCGTGTTGAGAAACGAATAGGTTAAAATGTAAACGAATGTTAACGGAAAGCTTCGTTCTTTGGCTTCACCTTATCCTCGCAAGTTTTTGGGTGGGCGGGATGCTGTTTTTGTCGTTGGTCCTTGTTCCCTACATAAAAGACAAACCCTTCAAAGGTGAAGCGTTCCAAGAGATAGGAAAGCGCTTCAGTCTCTGGGGAACTTTCATTACTTTGGCTCTGCTCCTGGCGAGCGGACTTTACTTGGCCTTCGTCCTTCACGGTGGACTTGAAAGGAGAACTATAAAGGAGAAGCTGTTTTTATTTCTTGTAATTCTTCTAATCTCACTACTCCACGACCTTTGGGCGGGTAGGAAAGCTTTAGAGTCGGAAAAACACAGAAGGTGGGCCAGAAGGCTCGGACTCTTGAACCTGCTTCTGGCCCTGATTATGGTCTACATGGGGGTTCGCATAAGGCTCGGCCTTTAAATCACTTGGCAAACTCCACGTGCCTGGTTTCCCTTATGACCACCACCTTTATCTGACCCGGATAATCCATCTCCTCTTCTATTTTCTTGGCAATTTCCTTCGAAAGCATAAAGGCGTCTTCGTCGGATATGGACTCCGGATTTACGATAACCCTCACTTCCCTTCCCGCTTGGACCGCGTAGGCGTTCGCTACACCCTCGAAAGATTTAACGATCTCTTCGAGTTTTTCGAGTCTCTTGAGGTAAGCTTCCAAGGTTTCTCTCCTTGCTCCGGGTCTGGCCGCAGAAAGGGCGTCCGCAGCGCAAACGAGAGCAACTTCCGGGTATCTCACGGGTTCTTCCTCGTGGTGGGCCTTTATGGCGTTTATAACCGCGTCGGGTTCACCGTATTTTTTACAAAGCTCCACTCCCAGATCCGTGTGAGATCCGTCCATATCGTGAGAGATAGCCTTTCCTATGTCGTGAAGAAGTCCCGCCCTTCTGGCGAGTTTTGCATCGAGACCGAGCTCCTCCGCCATCATACCCGCAAGTTTTGCTACCTCCTTAGAGTGAAGCAAAACATTCTGTGAATAGCTCGTTCTAAAGTAGAGCTTTCCTATGTAGTAGTAGAGGCCGGGGTTTATGTCGTGAAGTCCCAACTCAAAGACCGTCTCCTCACCGATCTTGCGGATCTTCTCATCAAACTCCCTCTTTACCTCGTCCACCACCTCTTCTATACGGGCAGGGTGGATCCTCCCGTCTTGGATCAGTCTTTCCAGAGCCTCTTTTGCTATCTCTCTCCTCATGGGATCGAAAGAAGAGATAGTGACTATGTCTGGTGTGTCATCTATTATCAAATCCACGCCGGTCAGAAGCTCAAAGGTCCTTATATTTCTACCTTCCCTTCCGATGATCCTTCCCTTAAACTCGTTGTTGGGGAGTTCCACCGCGGTCGTAGTGTAGTTGATAGCTATTTGAGGGGCGAGTCTCTGGATCGCGGTAGTTATTATCCTTTTAGCTTCAAGTTCCGCCTTTTCTTTAGCCTCCTCTTCGATCTTCTTCATAAGCTTTACCGCTTCGAGTCTGGTCTCTTCTTCGACCTTTTTGAGAATTTCCTGACG
>WFYK01000178.1 GCA_015490105.1 Aquificaceae bacterium
AAGGCCTCGTAAAGGGTCCCATTGAGGGGAAAACCGTTATTGACCTAACTACAAATCACTACGCTTACGCCGAGATCGCTTACGAAGAGCTTAAAAAACTTGGAGCCAATTACTTAGACTCTCCCGTTGTAGGTAGCGGCATCCCTGCTAAAAAAGGAGGGTTAACCGCGGTTGTAGGCGGGGATGAAGAGGTATTTAAGGATAACGTTTCTCTTCTTGAGAAGTTCTGCAAGCATATATTCTTTGTAGGTCCCGCGGGTCAAGGTTCCAAGGTAAAGCTCATTAACAACATCGTTTTGGGAGGATTTATGGATCTCCTTGCGGAAGCTATAGCTCTCGGGGAAAGAGCGGGTGTTCCCAAAGAGAAGATGGTAGAGATTCTCAACGCGGGTGCAGGGAAGTCCTACATACTTGACGTTAAAAAGCAAAAGATACTCGACGAGGATTTCTCCACCCACTTTTCTGTAAACCTTATCTACAAAGACCTTCACTACGCTCAGGATCTAATAAAGGATTTAGGACTTTTATCCTTTACAACCTGCGCGGTGAAAGAAACCTATGCCCTTGCACGCACAAAAGGTCTTGGAGACAAGGACTTTTCCGTGATTTACAAACTCTTTAAGGAACTCCTATGATAGAACGCTACACGAGAAAGGAAATCGGGGCTATATGGACGGATCTGAACAAGTTTAGAAAGTGGTGGCAGGTAGAGCTTGCGGTTTGCAGGGCTTGGAACAAACTCGGAAAGATTCCCGATGAAGATCTGAAAACCATAGAGCAAAAAGTAAAGGTAGACGAAAAAACGGTAGAAAGGATAAAGGATCTCGATAGAGTATACAGACACGACGTTCTTGCCTTCGTTACCGCGGTGTCCGAGCAAGCGGGACCTTCGGGAAGATACATCCACTTGGGGCTAACCTCTTCGGACGTGATAGATACCGCCTTGGCCCTGCTCTTAAGAGAGACTCTGGACATTCTAATAAAGGATGTGGATCAGGTTCTTGAAAAGCTGAAAGATCTTGCCTTTCGCTACAAGGACACGATCATGATGGGGAGAACCCACGGTGTCCACGCGGAGCCCATAACCCTCGGACTCAAGTTTGCGGTCTGGTTTGATGAAATGAGAAGAAATAAGGAGCGTCTTGAAAGAGCTAAGGAGAGGGTGTCTTACGGAAAGATTTCCGGGGCGGTGGGCACCTACTCAAACGTTCCTCCCGAAGTAGAAAAGCTTGCCTTGGAAGAACTAGGTTTGAAACCAGAACCGGCCTCTACACAAATAGTTCACAGGGACAGGCACGCGGAGTTTATAACTGCCCTTGCCATTACCGCCAGCTCTTTAGAAAAGTTCGCTACGGAAATAAGGCATCTTCAAAGAACTGAAGTCCTTGAAGTTCAAGAGCCCTTTAAAGAAGGACAAAGGGGATCTTCCGCTATGCCTCACAAGAAAAATCCGGTTCACGCGGAGAGGATATGCGGTCTCGCCCGGCTAATCAGATCCCATTCCATTCCCGCCATGGAAAACATAGTTTTGTGGCACGAGAGAGACATATCCCACTCCTCGGTAGAGCGCATAATCCTACCCGACGCTTCCATAGCACTGGACTACATACTTAACCTCTTTCTGGAGATTCTCAACGGACTCGTAGTGTATCCGGAAAGGATGCGCCAAAATATGGATCTTTCTATGGGTCTATACTTCTCTTCTAAAGTTCTCGTTGCACTTACTGAGAAAGGGCTTTCCAGAGACGAGGCCTACGACGTGGTTCAAAGGTGTGCTATGAAGAGCTGGGATCAGAAGATACATTTTAGGGAGGTTCTTTCAAAAGACCCTGTTGTCAGTGAGTTTCTGACTGACGAAGATCTTGACAGAATATTTGATCCGGGTAGTTTCTTAAAACACGTGGACTACATCTACGAGAAGGTGTTCGGATGAGATCTCTGGTTCAAAGCTTTGGTTTTTTCACCGCGACCTTTGTGGTATTTTCCGCGGTGATCATATACGGTCTTTTCCATACGGATGAGCCGGGCATTGTCTACTGGATAGTATTTTCCCTTTCTGCTGTTGCGTTTTTTATAGGACTCTCCGGGATTCTATACAAAGGGGTAAAAGATATCCTCAAAGACTACAAAAAGCACGGTAACCTTTGGAGTTTCCTCTATGACTTTTTCTCCTCTCTTAAGCTCGCCATATTCATCATGATCCTTTTGGGAATACTTTCTATGCTCGGATCTACATACATTCAACAGCTGCAACCCTTTGAATTCTATCTCGATCACTTCGGACCCACTAAGGCGGTCTGGTTTTGGAAGCTTTGGCTGACGGATGTGTTCCACTCTTGGTATTACATAGGCCTTATTGTTTTGCTCGCTGTGAACCTGATCGTTTGTTCTATAAAGCGCCTCCCGAGATTGTGGCGCCAAACCTTCGGTTCGGAAAGGATCCTAAAGCTCGATGAAAAAGCGGAAAAACACCTTAAACCTGTTAGCGTAAGGATTAAAGATCCCAACGCTTTAATAAACCTCTTAGTGGAGAAAGGCTTCAAAGTCTTCAAGGAAGAAGAAAACGGAAAAATCTACCTCTTTGCGGAGAAGGGCAGGCTTTCGCGCTTGGGCGTCTACATTGTTCACATAGCCCTTCTTGTAATAATGGCAGGGGCTCTAATAGACGCAATATTTGGAATAAGAGGTTTCCTTCCTGTTCCTGAAGGTGAAACCGAAAACGTTATGTTCGTTGGTCCTCAGAATAAGCCTGTTAAACTTCCCTTTGCAGTTCATCTGAAGGAGTTCAGGATTATAACCTACGGTGAGGAAGCTCAGGAAAAAGGAGTTAAAGTCGCGGAGGCCTTTAAGGAAGCTGTGGCCTCTTATAGGAGTTCTATAGAGATCCTCGAAAAGGGCAAGAAGGTGGCTCAGGGAACGGTGGAGGTAAACGATCCCTTTGTTTACAGGAGTTATAGGATATTTCAAGCCTCTTACGGGCTTACCGGCGGTGTTAAAGAGATGGGCGTGGTGGTTGTAGACAAAGAGAAGGCCCAGAAAGAAGAGAGAGCTCACGAAGCTATAGTCGGCAGGTTTACGGTGGGAAGCGGTAAGGTCACGGAGTTCAAAGATATGCTCGTTTCCGTAGAGAGGGTTCTTTTGAACATACACAACCCTGACGCAGGGTTTGAGGGAGATCTTGCCCCTGCGGTAACACTGAAGGTCCTGCTCAACAGGAAATCTTACAACGTCCCGGTCATATACGATCCCCAGCTGACCGTGTTTATATATTCCCAGTTTGAAGAGCTTCAAGATTTTCCCTACGTATTCTTCATGGACGGTTTTATCCCTCAGTTTTATTCGGGCTTCCAGGTTTCCTTCCATCCGGGAACTAACGTAATATGGGCGGGATCTATTCTGCTGGTTTTGGGAATGGCGGTAGCCTTTTATACGGTTCACAGAAAGGTATGGGTAAGGATAGAGGGAGAAACCGCAAAGGTAGCCTTTTACTCACACAAGTTCAAAGAGGAATTCAAAAGGAGTTTCCTAAGGGACCTGGAAGCTATAAAGAGTTCTTAAGCTTGCAGGGTCTCTTTAATTATTTCAAGTAGAGTTAGAAGGACCTTTTTCACATCTTCCTTGTTTTTAGCGGATAGAGGGATAACGGGTATTCCCTCTTCATCGGATATATCCAGGGCATACTTTACGTCCTCCGCGGACCAAGCGTTAGGAAGGTCCTGCTTGTTTGCACCTACTACTATCGGAACGGGAAAACGGGATTGAAAGAAGTTTATTATCTTTCTCGCCTCGTGGAAGGTTTTCGGATCGGTGCTGTCTACGAGAACTATTATCCCCAAAGCTCCCTCGCCGAGGATTTCCCACATGAAGTCAAAGCGCGACTGTCCCGGTGTTCCGAACAGATACAGTTCGTGATTATCATCTATCTTTATCTTTCCGAAATCCATAGCGACGGTCGTGTGATCCTTTACGCTCTTTTCTGTAGCGGAAGTGGTTTTCCTTTCCGTGGTAACGGTCTTTATTTCACTGACAGTGTTTATAAACTGGGTTTTTCCTGCTGCGAAGGGACCCGCAACGACTATTTTAATCTTCTTAATCTCCTTCATGGCTTAACCTACAAGCGCTTGATCTTTTCGATGATCTTCGTAAGAAGATCCAAGGTTATAGAGGGTTTTTGAACTCTCTCCTTCCTCTTACGCCTTATTATTCCCGCAGCTAAAAACCCGTAAAGGGCCCTGTCCACGGTGAGCCTGTCAAGACCCGCCTCCTTTCTTATGTCCGCTACCGTCTTGGTTCCGTCTACGAGAGAAAGAACCTTCTTTTCCTCCTCAGTTAGGTTTGCTCTTGTGACCTTCTCATCCGCGTCTGGTGTTTTTTCAAAGATCAAGAGTTCATCAGATATCTTTCTTTCCACCTCTTCCTCAGTGAGGTGACGGGAAGCCATCATTATCAACTCTTCGACCGGATACTTTACCGGGACATCTGACTCATACTTTATAAAGCCAGGCGTAAAGGAAAAGATCCCCTCCTTACTTCCGAGTCTCGGAATGAAAAACCGTTCTACGGTTTTGTAGGCATCCTCTTTTCTTATCCTAAGTTTGTTAAGAAGCTGATCAAAGTTCCTGTCTGTGTAAACTCTAAAGACTTTATCTACAGGCCGTGCAAAAACTACCTGCCCGTCTTTGACGTAATAGGCGACGATCATGTCCTTCCATTCCACGAGCAAAACACCGCTTTTTTTGTCTTTAGCCAGAACCTGAAGGATGTCTACGAAACTGAAAGTCTTTAGATCACCGGTTAAAGCCATCTATTAACCTATCGCCTCCTTAAGTTGCTCTTGGGCCTTCTTTATCTCCATAAGGAGAAGTCCGAGCTTAGCACTGTTGCTTGCCAAAACGGTCAGAACCGCGTCTTGTCCTATTCCCGTGAGGATAACGTAGCCGTCCTGACCCTTTATGGTTATCTGTTCCAATACTCCTTTTTGGAGCTCTTCTGAAACCTTCTCTCCCAAAGACAAGATCGCAGCGCTCATCGCAGCGACTCTATCCTCTTCTGTTCCTGGCTTTAAAACGGAGGCTATAGGAAGGCCGTCCGCACTAACAAGAACCGCCCCCTCAAGGCCGGAGTTTTTGATTAGCTCTTGTAGTATCTGCTCGTATTTATCCATCTTCTATTCCTCCGCAGGTGTTTTCACACATCCTATCAAATTCCCCTCAAGTTGGAAAGTTCTTCCCTTATCTTGGTCTCTATTTTCAACAACTCCCCTATCCTCTCTCTGAGCTCCCTCACATCTATTTTAGACTCCTCACCTTCCAAAAGTAAAGCTAATTTATTGAGTTCGCTCGAACAGTCGTTTAGCAAGAGTTTGAGTTTACTGAGTCTGTCAAGATGCTTTGACCAAACGTGTTGAAGGGCTTGGCCTATGGCACCTACTGGATCGAGCCCTGAAGGGAATTCTACCCTGAGCTCTCCTTCCTCTATTTTCTCCAAGGCTTCAAGAATCTGAGCGGTATTTCTGGAAACCAGTTCTATCTGCTCTTCCAGATCTTCTATCTCTCTCTCATACCTTTCTTCGAACTTCTTTACCATTTCCTTGATACTTTCAACTATTGCAAGAACTTCTTCGTGAATGGGTATGGGAACTACCGCGGTTTCTCTGTTCCTTTCTTCAATCAGGTCTATCACGTATAGGAGCCTTGCGAGGAGCTCCTCAAGTTTTCCCTTTGTCCAAAGCATACTGATCAGAACCCAACCGCCCGCTATGATAAAACCGGTTCCAAAGGCATAGTATGGGTCAACGTCTCCCAAGAATAAAAACGCACCTCCTATTACTGTGCCCAAAATAAGGGTGGAGAGAAAGAAGAACTTTAGGAGTTCCCAAGCCAAAGAAGAAAGCCGAGGAGTTTCTACCATAATCCCTTCCCCTTTCTCTTTATAACTTTATAATAGGCATCGGACGAAGACATGGAAGTTTTCGTGGATGAAAGAAGAAAGGTAGCGCAGAAAGTATTGAACATAAAGAACGCCATCAGCGAGGGACACATAGGTAAGGTAAAGAGCCTTTTGGAGGAAGCGTTGAGGGAAGACCCCTATTACCTCGAGACTTACGTTTTGCTTAGCGAAATTTACGAACTGGAAGGTGATTTGAAAAAAGCAGAAAGTTTGCTAAAGGAAGCTTTTGCCAAGGCAAAGGAACTCCTGAAAGGTTTTAAGAGAGCGGACTGGGAGAATCCTAACAACGCTCACGTGTTTGATGCTATCTTGAACTACGCTATCTTCTTGTGGGAAACCGGGAGACCGGATGAAGCTCTTGAAGTTTTGAAGTGGCTCTACAGTTTTGATCCCGAAGATAAGAAAGGTTTGCGCTATTACATACTTGCTCTTTTAGAGGGTATGGACTTTGCGGAGTTCGAGCAGGTTTTCACGAGAGAAGGCAAGCACGACACTGCGGATCTCGAAGGCTGGTTTAAGCGAACGTCTAAGAAATATGAGTCCTTTTTTAAGAGCTTAGAACGTTGACATAAAGCTTTTTTCTTGGTATCGTGAATTAGCCCTTTACTGAGGTGGGACCATGGAAGGTCTGATGATACTTTTGATGCCTCTGTTGGCTTTCCTCATAATAGGACTTTTCGGGCGAAGGTTGGGGGATCTCGCAAGCGGTATCCTTCTGGTGATATTCTCTTTCTTTTCCTTTCTCTTTTCGGTTTATTCCGCGGTTAGGTCCCTAAACACTCCTTTTCAAATAAAGGTGTATGAATTTCTACCAATAGGGGACTACACCTTAGAAGTAGGCTTTTACTTTGACCCACTATCGACCATCACCTCAGCGGTAGTCACCTTCGTAGCAACACTCATATTCATCTACTCAATAGGCTACATGCACGACGAATTCGGAAAATGGGTATACAAATTCTACGCATATTTATCCCTGTTTCTCTTTTCAA
>WFYK01000179.1 GCA_015490105.1 Aquificaceae bacterium
CTTTTAATACATCTTCTAAGCAAATCAACTTTATCTTTTGTGGGAATTATTATGCTAACCAAAGGGGGTGGATCAGGTATAGGATATATTACTCTGTATGTATTGGGAAATTTTCCTTTAACTACCTTGAAATTTTTAATTCCTTTTTCTTTCAAATAATTTGTAATTGCTTTAATACCTGCATCTTCTGTATAATCTTTTGCCTTTGGAGCTTTTGCTGTGGAGTTTTCCCACATTCTCCAGTGGTAGAGTATATATGGTATATGGTATATTTCTTCTTCCTTACACAAAAGAGAAGCTCTCAAAACTATGTCATGATCTTGGGCTCCCTCTGTTCCTTTTCTAAACCCTCCGATTTTGTCAACTATATCTTTTCTAATGACAAGAAGATGAGCTATATAGTTTTGTGATAACAACAGATCAGGGTTCCAATCAGATTTAAAGTGAGGTTCAAATCTATTACCGTTTTCATCTATCTTGTCCTCATCTGTATAGATTATCTTCAGATTTGGGTTTTCGTTTATAGCTTCAACAACCATATATAGAGCATGGGGGGCTAACATATCATCATGATCAAGAAAAGCCACAAAATCACCTGTTGCAAGTCTAAGAGCCGTATTACTTGCCTCACATATATGTCCATTCTTTTCTCTAAAAATAACCTTTATCTTTTCTGGATACTTTTTTTGATACTCTTTCAGAACCTGTTTTACATGAGGTTTCGTAGAAGCATCGTCAGCTATACAGAGTTCCCAGTTTGTATATATTTGATCTAAAACAGAATCTATTGCTTCTCTTAAAAATCTTTCAGGTGTATTATAAACCGGCATTATTATACTTATCTTAGGCTGGTATTTAAACTTTTTTGGTTTTTTCTTAATTTTTTCTAAAAGAGGTTTTTCATATTTTTCTATCCAATTATAGTATGGATCCTTAACTTTCATAGGAGAATTATTTAAATCTTTACCTGTTTTCTTAATAATTACTCTCAGCTCATGCTCTCCTTTTATAAAAGGATTGTAGGGCAACTTTATTTCAAATCCGTGTCTTCCGTCTCCTATACCTGCCTGTTTTAAATCTTCTCTGAAAACATCAGCTATACCTTCAGCAATAACACTTCCGTCCACGAAAACAGCTATCTCCACTTTCTCATTTGGATTCTCTTCATTAAAAGCCCATCCATAAACAACTGAACCTTCTACTTTGTCTAAATATCCAATATATGAGTCTATATCCTTAATGTTTTTTATAGCTCTTAATCTTTTTATAACCAATCTTTCTATATTAAAGCTTAAACCTTCTTCATCCGGAAGCTCAACACTTACATTTTTAGGTTTTTCTTTCAGTTTTAAAAACCCCTCATACCTGCCGAAAGGATTAAGTTCAAGGTGGGTGGATTCTTTATCTATTAGGAGTTTTATCTTGTCGACTTGTGTTGAGAACTTAATAGTAAGCTTTATCAAGAACATTCCTTTGTTTAGCAATTTAGGAAATTTTCTAAATTCAACTTGAGGATTTTTGCCTTTTATAACGAAACGCCATGGCCCCTCTGCACTGATTTCAACATTTTTCAATGAAATCTGTTTTTCTAATTCGGAACCAGGTATATTAAGAACTCTTTTCAGACCAAATTTGAACAAAGCTTCTTTCAAAAGACGCAAAGCATTCATACCTCCTTAAGGTTAATATTTTTATTAGATGAACAGGATATATATATTCGAACACAGCTCCAATCCCTCCACGGATTATTATATTATACCAGCTCTCTCTTCCAAGGGGTTAAAACCTGTCAGGGTAAATATGAGGACTTATATTTACCCTGAGCTGGAGGAGGAGTCTTGGGTCTTTATAATAAGGTATGCAAGTTGGAGGTTTCTGAGATACCTGAAAGAAAAGAGGAAGAGGATATCCAAGCTTATCTACTTCATGGACGACGGACTGTGGGATGTGAGAGCTCTCCTGTCTCTCCCTCCCCTCTATGCCTTAAGGTTGTTCAAGAAAGCTTACGTGTTCAGGTCCGCTATCATGAAGCTTGGAGCTGAGGTGTGGGTTTCTACAGATTACTTAGGGGAGAAATATAAAAAATACAATCCGAGGGTTGTTTACCCCTACCCCCTAGGGCTTGAGAATGTGAGAATGTCCGAGGGTAATCCTAAAGTAGTCTTCTACCACGGGACTTCCTCACACAGGGAGGAGTTCAGGTGGCTGAGATCTTTTATATCCCTCGCATCGAAGAGGTTCCCGGATGTGCTGTTCGAAGTAGTCCTTGACAGGAAAAACGAAGGGATGTTCAGGGGTATTCTGGGTCTTGTGTCTGTGAGACCTATGCGATGGGACTGCTTTTACAGATTTTCCTCTCTGAAATACAGAACTGTGGGTCTGGTTCCCTTGTTCGACACTGAGTTCAACAGGGGAAGGTCTTGGGTGAAGTTCTACGACATAACGAGAGGGGGAGCTGTTGGTATTTATTCGGAGCATGCACCTTATGCGGACATTATAAGGAAGTTCGGAGCGGGTGTTGTCCTTCCTATGGAGGAGAAGCTCTGGCTGGAAGCCCTTGAAGAATTGCTCAGCGATGAAGCGGTGAGGAGGAGGATCTTCGAAAATGCTGTGAAGCTCGTAGATCACCTGAGGAGGGTTTCGGTTGAGTCGTTTAAAAGAGCTGTTGGTGGTCAGGGAGGTGGAGGAGCCTGAAGGTGGTTACTATCTGGTGAGAGGAAAGGTGAGGGCAGAAAAGGAAGTGTGCGGTGCGAGGGTGCTGGTCCACTATGCGAACAGAAAGGACGTTCTTGTCCTGCCGGTTTCGAAGGGTGGGACCATAAACCATATGGTAGAGGTGAGAAAGGGGGCGAAGCTTCTGAGGGTCGAGATCCCACTTCCCGAAAACGGGAAGGTTATTGAAGAGATAACAATGAGGAGGGTCAGCTTCCTTGGCAGGATATACAGGTTTTACAGGAGGGTTCTTCCCTTATTCCTGTCCAGAAACCCGCTAACGAAGAGGCTGAAAAGGACAGCAGGTCTTTCTCTGTTCGACGTGGTCCTGAAACCCCGCGAGAGCTACTACAGGGTGAGCTACGCCAGATACAGGAGGATATGCAGTTTCAAGGATTACGGGGAGTGGGTCGGGGAGTATGTAAAGAAGGAAGAGGAAGCGCTCGCGAAGCTGAAGAGAGATTACGGTGTCAGGTTCCTGATCGTCGTCCTCAGGGGAGGGTCATCGGAGGAACACCTCCAAAGGACGCTCCTTTCGGTTTCAAGACAGGAATATTCAAGGGTGAGGGTTGTGGTGGGCTACCGGAAGGATGTTGAGAGGATCTTGAGGAGCTCCGACGAAGATTACGTGATGTTTCTGGAGGAGGGGGATGTGCTTAGCGTCTCAGCTCTGCTCTGCTTTGCGAGGGTAGCGGAAGAAGCTTATCCGGATGTGGTATATTCGGACAACGACTTCTTGGGCGAGGACGGTGAGAGGAGGTGTCCCTTCTTCAAGCCCTCTTGGAGTCCCGACTACTTTTTAGAGTTCGACTACGTCCAGTCTCCGGTAGCCTTCAGGAGGGAGCTGCTGAGAGATGTAGAGGAGTTTTCGACCAACTACGAGATTATCCTTAGTCTCTTGAAGATAAGGAACCTGAGGATCGTCCACATACCAGCCCTCCTCCTCACGAAGGCTCGAAGGGACGAAGAGAACAGGAAGATCACCGCTGTTAGGGAGTTTCTGGGTGAGAGGGGCGAGGTTCTCGAAGGTCCTATTGAAGGGACGAGGAGGGTAGTATACAGGGTGGACTCCTTTCCGAAGGTTTCCATAGTAATACCGACGGGGGACAGCTACGACCTTTTGAGAAGGTGCATAAAGAGCCTCCTCTCCATAACAGATTACCCGGAATACGAGGTCCTTATCGTGGACAACGGCTCTAAAGATGGAAGGGTGTGGTCCCTATACAGGGATCTGGAGGGGAGCGGAAAGGTGAAGGTCCTGCGGGCGGAGTTTCCTTTCAACTTTTCCAAAATGGTTAATTTGGGTGTTAGGAGTTCGAGGGGTGGGATAGTGTGTCTTCTCAACAACGATACTGAGATCATCCACAAGGAGTGGCTGAAGGAGATGGTGAGCCACGCCCTCAGAAAGGAGGTCGGTGTTGTGGGGGCGAAACTCGTATACCCCAACGGAACCGTTCAGCACGGGGGTGTGGTGATGGGTATATGGAACGGGACGGACCACGCCTTCAAGGGTATTCCGGAAGAATCTCCCGGTTACATGAACAGGCTCATTACCCTCCAGAACTACCTCGCGGTAACAGGAGCCTGCATGGTGTTCAGGAGGGAGGTCTTTGAGGAGGTGGGGGGTTTTGATGAGAGGCTTGCGGTGAACTTCAACGACGTCGACTTCTGCCTTAAGGTTTATGAGAGAGGCTACAGGGTGGTCTGGACACCCCGGGCAAAGCTGATACACTTGGAATCCGCCTCGAGGGGTCAGGACCCTGACACTGCGAGGAGGGAGATCGAGATCCTGAGGAGGAGGTGGGGGAAGTATATCGAAGGGGACCCTTTCTACAACCCCAACTTGACGGTTTACAGGACGGATTTTAGTTTGAGCGGTGAGGTAGTCTTCGAAGTGGATTTCCGGTAAAGAGATAGCAACCGCTTCACAGCAACGATTTCACTTCCGCAGTAGTTCTGAAAGCATCTGTATAACGGTGTCGATTCTGTGGTTTATCTGGGTTATCTCCTGTCTGAGCTCCTGACGAAGCTGTCCCATCTCTTGCCTGAGCTGCCCTACTTGCTCGTCTATCTTTTGGTTGAGCTGGTCTATCCTCTGGCTGAGATACCTGAAGTCTTCTTCCTGTTTCCTTTCGAGTTTTTCCATTCTACCTTCAAGCTTGTCTAACCTTTCTTTGATCTCCCTGCTCCTCTCCTCGACGACCTCGTAGATGACCTCAAGAGTTACCTTCTTTATGACTCCTTTTGCTCTCTCGAACATGTCTTTTAATAAGTTACCTCAGCTGTAACGAAGAAACAATTCCTGTAGTAGCTTACAGCGACGAATAAAACTTCCACGCCTCTTCGAAGGTGGGAAACTCGACAGTCCTTCCCTCGAAAAGGACGAAAAACCTGTTGCAGAAGTTCTTTATGTGGGAGGGTTGGTGGGAGACTATGACGAAACTTCTGTCCTTTCTCTTTTCAAAAAGCTCTTCTTTGCACTTTTCCTGAAACCTCCTGTCCCCTACCACCGCGACCTCGTCTATTAAGTAACACTCGAAATCGATCGCTATGGAAAGGGCGAAGGCGAGTCTCGCCCTCATACCTGCGGAGTAGGTCTTCACGGGTTCGTAAAAGTATCTCCCGAGTTCTGAAAACTCTTTGACGAACTCGACCTTGTCCTTCCACGGAACACCGTAAACCCTGCATATGAACCTGAGGTTGTCGAAACCGGTTAAGCTCCCTTGAAAGCCTCCTTGGAAGGCTATAGGCCAGCTGACCTTCATTCTCCTTATAACCTTCCCTTCCGTCGGCTTCATAACGCCCCCTATTATCTTCACAAGGGTAGTCTTACCGCTTCCGTTTCTCCCGAGTATACCTATCCTGTCCCCGTATCTTATCTCAAGGTTCACACCCCTCAGGACCCTGTTTATACCTCCTCTTATCCTAAAGTTCTTTTTTATATTCTCAAGCTTCAAATACTTTTCAACTTTCATCTTTACTCCACCCGAACTTTCTCCGTCGCTAATCTGAACATAACAAGGCCTATAAAGGTTAGAAACAAGTTAAAAGATGTGGAATAAGAAATGTCATAGTAAGGATGCATTTGGTTCCCGAAAAAACCATACCTTATCATTTCAAGGTTATGAACACTAGGAAGAAGCAAGGCATAAGGTCTTATCTCAGGGGGGAGCCACTCCACGAGGAAGAAAGTTCCAGAGCCTATGAAGAGACCTAAGCTTACAGGTCCCCAGACTTTCTGAACTATATCATTGGTCAAGGTATTTAAGGAAGCAACAAAGAAAGAAAATCCTAAAGCGAGCCAACACATGAGATACCAACCTAGAACTATGTGGAAGTAGGAGTGAGGGGGCTCTATAACATGGGACATGACAAATACAAATCCAAGTAACATAAAGACTCCTGTCATAGCGGTTATTTCAAGAAGTATCCTTGAAAGAAATATGTCAATAGGTTTTATGTTCCTGTGATAGAGAAGAGGAAGGTTTGCCTGAAGACCTGCCATTACCCGAGAGGAAGTTGTAAGCCAGAGTTTGTTGGATATCCATCCAGTGTATATGAAAGTAGCAACGGGAAATCCATGGGCCTCCCTATGGACTATATAAGACCATATGAAGGTTACACCTACTATGAGTATAATAGGCTCTACAAACAGCCAGAGGAAACCGATGTTTTCCCTGCCGTACCTTGTTATTATCTCCCTCATCATGAGGGCGTAGATGACCCTAAGCTGTATCTTTAAGGACCTAAAAAAGTCTCTCATTCCTCCGTATGCTCCCTGACACCAGCTATGAGAAGGGAAATAACGCCCCAGAGGGCGAAGCTTATGGCGAATATGACGAATATGTTCCTCGCAGCTTTAGGCTCGGTGGGTGCGTCCGGTCTTATAGGTCTTTCCACCGTCTCTATAAAGAGGTGCTGGAGGTGAGCTTGGTTTTGAGCTTGAAGGAAAGCTCCCAGGTTCATCTCCACCTCCTTCTGGAGCATAAGAAGCTCCGCTTTTAGAAGTTCAAGCTCAACGGAATGGGTGGCGAGCGAATCCTTCTTCCCAGTTATCTTAGAAAGGAGTGAGTTTATTTCCTCCTTCAGCTGGTCTATCTCCCTCCTCAGCTGGGGTATCCTCGGGTTCTCGGGTGCCACGGAGGTTACCGTCGAGAGTTCGAGCTGTTTCGATATCAGGCGACCTTGAAGCTCAGCGACCATACTGAGGAGAACTCCCACCTCCTGTTCCGGGGATACTACCCTCTTCTCTGTAAGGAACCTCTTCACCCTCTGGGCGAACTCTCTAACTTTTTTCTTCGACAGCTCCAGCTGTTCCCTGTAATATTCCAAAGCTGTCATGGAAGCTCTCTTGTTTACCCTGTTTACAAACTCCTCGCTGATATATATAAGTTCTTTTAGGAGTTTAAAGGCGTAATCCGGATCCTTAGCCCTTACCCTTATAGTCACAACACCGGAGTTCGTGTCGAGGAAAGTCTCCACAACCTTTTTTGTGTAGTATTTGTAAAAGTTCTCGTAACTCGGGTCGAGATGAAAAGGGTCGAACCTCCGTAATATGTCCCACTCCTCGCTGGAGTAATACTCTTTGAGCTTGAACTTTTCCTCAAGTCTGAACATTACGTCCCTCGAACGTATATGATCCATGACGAGGTAAGCCCCTGATGTCGAAGGCTGGAGAACACCCAAAGCTCCTAACAGGGAGCCGAGACCTCCCGGCATCTCACCACCGCCGAGGCTCTTTATGACTACCTTAGCTTCACTGACGTAAACGGGCGTAGCTATTAAGAGGTTGTAAACTATACCCGTGAAGGTAGGAATGACAACAATTATCAGGAACAAGGCACCGGCGTTTACCCTTTTAAGCATTAACTTGGACCTCCGGGATCTCCAGGTGGGCGGTGTGGAGGACCCTCAGGCATTCAGTAACGTTGTGATCTTCCCAGACGAGTCCCGAGTGGCTCGATCTGCTCACGCGCTTGTGGAGGCTACCGTTCACCTGTGAGTAGAATATTAGGAACTTTCTGAACCTTAAAAAGAGATCTCGGTCCATTTTAAAGCTGTTTGCCTCCCTCCAGAAGGAGTCGAGATCCCCTTCGTAAACGAGTCCCCTCTGCTTATATATAGCCTTGCCCAGCACTATGGTGGGTTTGTTGTGGTCGAGTGCTTGGAAGCCCACACTGCTGTTTATGACAACGACACCTATGGAGTTGTCTATGAGGGTTGGGAGGTGGGCGTCGTGTATGTAAAGAACTCTTTCACTTACTCCGAACTCATGGGAGACTTTTTTTATAAATCCCGTGTAATCTCTGTATCCTCTGTCACGGGGGTGGTGTTTGAAGACCAAGAAGGTTCCCTCAGGGGCGTTTTTGGAAAAAGAGGAGATAACATGGATTATAAAATCCTTAACGTCCTTATAAGGAGAGTGTATCAAAACTTGGGAGTCGTTATGGACCTGAAGGGGAACGAGGAAATATTTTCCTTTCAAGTTTTCAAGGATCTTTCGCTTTACGTTTCTCTCTCTGAACATATACCAGATTTTTCTGATACCAGAAACGATCCAAGGCAGAGCTTCCTTGATGAGGCTCTCAGGGAAGTAAAGGCTTATGTGGTGCTTATACTTCGGGAACACAGGTTTGAGGATGTTGGCGGCAAGATAATAAAGGACCGCCCAGAGGACCTCGAACCAAAAGGGGTTCCCTATGGGGAGAGTTTCCCCCCTGAAAGTGTCTGGGACTTCCAGTTTCTCCATATTGAGTTTGCCCTGTGAGAGGAGGGAGAAACCGTTGACTCCCCTTGGTTCAAGAGTTATGTAGTTAGGTCTTACGTAACCTTCCTCGAAGACACCTACAAGGACTCCCATCTCCCTACACACCTCTATCGCTATACGGTGCAGGGGTCTCCAGTCGCTGAAGAGGAGAACCACGTCTATACCCCTTTCTCGGATGTATCTTCTCAAGAAATCTCCCCATCCTTCGAGGTCACCTCTGTAGTTGGTGCAGTCTTTGGGGTAAAAGATCAAGTCCCCTCCGTTGAAGTTTATCTTGAAGACCTTAGCCCCAAAGCCCTCGAGGTCTTTTTTCAACCTCCAGAAGAAGGGACCCCTCGGACCTTGAAGCAGAAGCACCTTCTTCCCTCTATAAAACTCCGGGACTTTAAGAAAGCCCATTTTAAAACCTTCTGAGCTTAAGTACCGGATCCATCAGGATCTGTATTATACGCCATAGTCTCCACTTCAAAGGTGCTTTGTTCCTTAAGATAACTATCTCCTGTATGGCTTCCTCAGGGGTTATTCTCTTTCCCGTTATCAGACTTACGTACATGGGATAGAGTATCAGCGCACCTGCTACAAGCTCCTCTATAGTTAACCTTCTTTTTCTCCTTCCGACAGGGTAGACGTCCTCGGTTAAACCCCAGCCCGAGTAAAATGGCTGACCGTAGCACACCACTTTTTTTCCTCTGAGAAGAGCTTCGAAGCCAAAGAGGGAGGATATAGTGTGGACTTCGTCAGCGTAATCTATGAGGTCGTTGCTCGAGCAGTTTTCACACACTTCATCGCACAGGTCGAGCAGAGCTTTCCTGTCGTAAGAACCTTTCCTGTACCCTCTTACAACATCTGGGTGAGGTTTATAGACCACGTATTCGTCCGGGTTCCTCTTTCTTACCTCAAGAAGCAGCTCCAAGTTTTTCTTTAACACAGGAGATCCGTATTTTATGGACATGTCGGTCTCCACCTGTCCAGGTACGACTATGATCTTCCTGCTGGTTTTTGGAGGTCTCCACTTATTCTCGGTAAGGTTGTATTTGGTTACCCTGTTTGCGATGAGCATCTTTATTATGTTTCTCGCCCTCTCCTTTATGTCCTCTCTGAAACTGGTCGTGGATAGTATGTGTTCGAGATCCGAAGGCTTCCGCGAATCGTAGTATATGCCCCTCGAATCCGCAACCAGGGATAAAGGAGGGGTCAGTCTTATACCGAGACCGACGGACCTTATGAAGCCGTCCTCCAACCTAAGGATCTCAACGTTCGGATGCTCAAACTGGACCCTCTCCTCCTCGAGGGTCATCCCCCAGACGAGAAGTTTTATCCTGTAACCTTTATTTGCTAAAGCCACCACTTCTTCTATATGCTTTACGTTTCCGTCGATGTGGGAAAAAAACCTACCGACTACAAACCTTCTCCACCTTGAGAACCTATAGGTCAAAGTGATGCAGTCTCTTTGGGACATGATCTTATCTTAGCCCGAAACGCCAAGACCAAAGTCGTAGACCAGCTTACCTCCGAGACTGCCTTGGAAGAGAACGCCCCCGGCACCTGCGAGCATCAGGATAAGGTAAAAGAGTCTGAGGATAAGGGAAGGTTTGAAGGTGTAAAGGAGTCTGAGGGCAAAGACCAGCCAGAAAA
>WFYK01000180.1 GCA_015490105.1 Aquificaceae bacterium
CTTGTAGATGTTTGGAGAAGATCTCGTAGGCTTGGTGAGCTTTGTCTTTTAGGTTGGGTGCCTTTTCCACGTTGAGAGCTATTACAAAATCCTTCAGTTCTTTAGGGACAATGACCGCGGGGACTTCTTCTATACCCAAGGATTTTGCCGCTTCGAGCCTGTGTTGTCCGTTTATCACCTCAAAGCCAAGATCCTCTTCAACTACGAGTATGGGTTCCACGAAACCGACCTTCTCTATGGACAGAGCTAACCTTTTTACCAAGGTTTGGGAAAGATCCCTTTGAATGCTCGGGATCCTTATCTGGTCGGTGGGGATCAAAGCCACCCTTACGGTATAACCCTTCAAAGGCTCTTGGAAACTCCCCACCTCCTTCATGTTAACTTTATTTTACACGGTGGCGAGAGTAGGGTTTAACCCAGCCAAGGCGGTTCTCCTCTCTTACTTGGGCCTTATCGCGGTAGGGACAACGATCTTTTACCTCCTGCCAACCACCCGTGTTGAAACTCCTTTTGTAGACATCCTCTTTACCGTTACCTCAGCGGTCACCGTCACGGGGCTTGTGGTTCTCGATACTGAAAAGGATCTCACCCCGTTAGGTCAGGGATTGTTGCTTCTTCTTATACAGATCGGCGGTTTGGGTTACATGACGCTTTCTACCTTCCTTCTCGTAGCTCTAAGGAGGAAGATCGGTCTCAGGGATAGGCTCATTCTTTCCGAATCTCTCAACTACCCCGGCCTTTTTGGACTCGTTCGCTTCCTAAAGAGGGTGATCCTCTGGATGATAGCCATAGAACTGATAGGTTTTTTAGCCTTGTTTTTTCTGTGGGTCGATAGGTTCCCTGTGCAAGAGGCTCTTTGGCACGCCCTATTTCACTCGGTTTCCGCCTTCAACAACGCGGGGTTTTCCTCCTTCAGTGACAATCTGACTTCCTTCAGGGGAGATCTTTTAACTAACCTCGTCGTCTGCTCGTTGATAATCTTGGGAGGACTCGGCTTTTTCGTCCTAAACGACCTGTATCTGTTCTTTAAAGGAAAGGTTCAGAGGATCTCCACTCACACTAAACTTGTTCTGCTTTTGAGCTTCGGACTCATATCAGCAGGTTGGCTGTCTTTGATCTTGACGGAACTCTTCCACAAACCCCTTTGGGATCTTCCCCTCGGAGAGAAGCTGTTGGGTCTTTTGTTTTTGAGTGTATCTTCGAGAACCGCGGGGTTCAACACGGTGGATGTTGCTTCACTGTCGGAATCTTCCCAGTTCCTTTTGATGATCTTGATGTTTATCGGTGCGTCGCCGGGAGGAACGGGAGGAGGAATAAAGACGGTTACCTTGGCGGTAGTTTTAATATCCGCTTTCTCTTACGTTCGCGGTAGCGATCAAGCGGTAGTTTTTGAAAGGAAGATCCCCGAAAGGATCATACGGCGGGCAACAACAGTCCTAACCTTGTCTATAAGCTACATTTTCCTCGTTAACCTGCTTATAGATAGGTTTGAGGAGAAGGATTTTTTAAAAACCCTCTTTGAGGTGGTTTCCGCCTTTTCCACGGTGGGACTTTCTATGGGTAGCTCCGAAGGACTCAGCTTTTGTGCGGAGTTCTCAACCGCGGGTAAACTTTTGATCATTCTCACCATGTTGGTAGGAAGGGTCGGGATACTCAGTTTTGCCATAGCTCTGAGAGGAAGGGAGAAAACGGCAAGGATCGGATATCCAGAAGCGAGGTTGATCCTGTGAAGACGGTCTTCGGTGTTATAGGGCTGGGCAGGTTCGGTTTCCACGTGGCAAAGACCTTGGCGGAAGGGGGTGCGGAGGTCATAGCGATAGACAGCGACCCCGAACGGGTGAGGGCGGTGAGCGAGTTCGTTACTAGATCCTACGTTGCGGACGCTCTCGATGAAAAAGCCCTTGAAGAGGCGGGACTCTTCAACGTAGATGTAGCAGTCCTTAGTATAGGTCAAAGGGTAGAAGCGAGTATACTCGTTGCGGTCCTTCTGATAAACAGAGGTGTCAGGGAGATAGTTGCCAAGGCGGTCAATCCCTTGCACGGAGAGGTGTTAAAGAGAATCGGTGTAAAGAGAGTCATTTACCCAGAAAAGGAAGTAGCTCAAAGACTTGCAAGATCCCTTCTCATAAGGGGTGTTTTAGCGGAGATACCCTTTGCGGAAGGATACAGCATCTTTGAAGTAGAAGCTCCCTCTTGGGTAAAGGGGAAGACCTTAGGGGAACTTGATCTCAGGAGGAAACTCGGTGTTAACGTTCTCGCCATAAAGAGGGGGGATCGCATCCTCGTTAACCCTTCCGCTCAGGAATCTATCTCGGAAGGTGATCTTATCTTGGTTTTGAGTTCCGAAGAAGATCTAAAGAGGTTTCTAAAGGGAAGATGAACCCTTACGCTTTGGCGGTAAAACTCAGGAACTTCCTTTACGACAGGGGTATCTTGGAGATCAAAAAAGTCCCTATCCCAGTAATATCCGTAGGGAACATCTCTGTAGGAGGAACGGGGAAAACCTCACTCGTCAGGTTCTTGGCCGAGAACCTTTCAAAGAGTTTTAGAGTTTGCGTTCTGATGCGGGGCTATAAAAGGAAGAGCAAGGGTGCACTTGTGGTATCCGCAGGTGAAGGTCCGAAAATTAATGTTCTTGAGGCTGGAGATGAGGCCTATATGATCGCAAGGATTCTCCCCGGAGTATCTGTGGTCGTTGCGGAGAGAAGATACGAAGGTGCTCTATTGGCGATCAAAGAAATAAAGCCTGACTTGATCATATTGGACGATGGCTTCCAGCACAGATCCCTTTTCCGCGATCTGGACATAGTTCTCTTGAGAAAGCGGGATCTAACAGACCGTCTTCTTCCCTTCGGAAGGCTAAGAGAACCTTTAAGCTCCCTCAAAAGGGCGGACGCTGTTGTCCTTTCCTATCAGGAAGTGGAACCCTTTGAGTTTTCCTTTCAAGATAAACCAGTCTTTAAGATGTTCAGAAGCTTTAGGATTTTGGATACAAGGTTGAAACCCGTGAGTCCGGACACATTCAAGGGTGAGAGAGTTGTAGCCTTTTGCGGGCTCGGAAGCAACGACCAGTTTTTTAAAGCTCTGAGGAGGATAGGTATAGATCCTTTAGAAGAGATCACGTTTCCGGATCATTACCACTACAAGGATTTCAAGATCGATACCGGGAAAGTTTACGTAACTACCCTCAAGGATCTTATAAAGCTTCCACCTGCGGAAAACCTGTTCGCGGTAGATGTGGAAGTCAAAGTGGAAGGTCTGGTGGAGTTTATCTCCCTGAAGGGTGAGTGCAAATGCTATCCTAAAGACTATGAGAACGTTCCTGATAGATATGGACGGGGTTCTGACAAAAGATAAGGAGTTTACTCCCTTCGAAGGTGCTCCCGAGTTTATAAAGAGGCTCAAGGATCTAAATATACCCTTCAGGATAGTTTCGAATAACTCTACCAGATCACCGAACCTAATAGTAGACAAGCTCAGGGAGAAGGGGTTTCCTTTAGATTACTCGGACTTTATATCACCGGTCGCTATCCTTCCTGAATACCTAAAAAGGAGAGGTATAAAAAGTGTTTTCGTCATAGGGACTTCCATGCTTGCGGACTTCTTAAGAGAACAAGGCTTCGATGTTAGAGAAGATCACAAGGTAGATGCGGTGGTAATAGGACAAGATAAGGAGATAGACTTTAAGAAGATTAAGACCGCCACCTCCGCAGTGTTCCTAAACGGATCGAGGATCGTTCCGGTAAACAGATCCCGCATAGTGAAAGATTCCGACGGGCTTTACTTTCCGGGAGCGGGATCCGTTGCGGAATGCTTGGTAAAAGCGACAGGATACGAGGAGGATCTTCCCAACTTAGGAAAGCCCGCAAAGGACTTTATAGATCTTGCTCTTGAAGGCCTTCCGAGGGAAGAGGTCTACCTAATAAGCGACGATCCCTACACGGACCTTATGGGTGCAAAGGATCTCGGTATAAAGACCGTATTTATGACTACGGGCAAATACCCACGTGAGGAGCTTTCAAAAATGGATTTCAAGCCGGATTACGTATTTGACAGTCTTGAGGATCTCCAAAAGGAACTATGCCCCATCTGATCCTGATCCACGGGTGGGCCTTTACCAAGGAGGTTTTTCCAAAAGGATCGGGCATTAGGATAGATCTTCCCTGCCACGGGGATAGGGAAAGTGAATTCTTAAGTTTGATCGATTTTGCTAAAGAGGTGGGAAAAGAGATCCCTAAAGGCTGGGACATAGTAGGGTGGTCTATGGGTGCTTCCGTTTCTATCCTCGTAGCTTTGCTTTTTCCCCAGAAGGTAAGGAGCCTGTTTCTTCTGGGAGCTACATCCCACTTCGGCAGGATCTGGGATCCTAAAACGGTAAAGGCCTTCAAGATCAAAGTCAAGCGCGAAGGGGCAGACTTTTTCAGAAAAAGGGCCTTCCCAAAGAGCTTTAAAGGGAAGCTGAACGTAGATTGTGCCTTGAAGCTGTTGGATGAGTTCGTAGACCTTAAAGTTGACAGATATCTGCCTTTCATAAAGGCTAACGTGGTTCTCTTGCACGGTTTGAAGGATCCTATAGTCCCGCCTAAGGAGGCTTTGAGACTTTACAATCTTTTGAGCGGAAGTAAACTTATATTCTCTTTCGACGGACACTTTCCCGCTAAGGATGAAGGAGATCTTATCCGTAAGGTTCTCAAGATCCGCGAAAACCTATGAAAAGTGGGCAGTCCCCCAGAAAAAAACCGCCCGCATTTTGGTTGAAACCGTATCTCCAGAAGGGTTGGTTCTGGATCTTGGTTGTGGAACGGGTTTTGTAAGCTCTTTTCTCAGAGAGGGTTGCACACCCGTGGGTCTTGACATTTCTCCCCACATGGTGGAAGCCTACAAAAGAAGGTTCCCCTTAGGGATAATAGGTGACGCGGAGAGCCTTCCTTTTAAAGACAAAAGCTTTGACTACGTTTTGAGTAACTTCTCCCTTCACTGGACCGCACTGGAGAAGAGCTTTGAAGAAGCTCTGAGGGTTGCAAGAAAGGGTGTGGGTATAAGCCTTCCCGTAGAGGGCAGTTTACAGGGGTTAGATTTTCCTTTCCCGAGCGAAGATGAGATTTTCCCCTTGGTGGAGGGCCTTTCGGTAAAATCCTTTTCCCTTACAGTAGAGATACCTTTTAAAGGCTGGGATCTTTTGAGATTCTTCCACTACACGGGAACTTCTTTCAACCCAAACCGTGATCCCATCTTCCGCAGGGACCGCCTTGCAAGTCTCTTCGAATCTTTGGAAAGGCCCTCTTTTCGTGTGCTATTTTTGTATGTGAGACTCTCATGAAGGGGAGGTTGGAAAAGGTGGCCCTGTTTTTTGTGCTATTTGTCTTCCTGAGCCTGTTTTTAAGCTGTAAAGGGGAGACACCTGTAGTAAACGCCAAGCCGACCGTCCCCACTTTGGAGGCTTTCCAGAGGGAGCTCTCGAGGGTAGTAGACAAAGTATCCCCTTCCGTGGTGACCATATTTGCGGTGAAGGAGGTTTCCGTAAATCCCTTCGAGCACTTTGACATACCCTTCGATATACCTTTCGAACCCTTCAGACGGCAGGAAAGGTCAATAGGCTCCGGTGTTATCGTCAAATACGAAGACGGCAAGTTTTACATACTGACCAACAACCACGTGGTAGAAGGTGCTAAACGCATAAGGGTCAGCTTCGACAAGCATACTGCCAAGAAGGCCCGCATTGTCGGGACGGATCCCAAAACCGACATAGCGGTTCTCGAAGTTTCCGCGGAAGGTATAGAGAATCCCCAAAGTCGTGTGGCGGTGCTCGGTGATTCAGACAAGGTCAAGGTAGGACAGATCGTAATAGCTATAGGAAACCCCTACGGACTCGAGAGAACCGTAACTATGGGTGTTGTGTCCGCTCTCAAGAGAACCATAGGCGTAACCCAGTATGAGAGCTTCATACAAACGGACGCGGCTATAAATCCGGGAAACTCGGGAGGGCCACTTATAAACATCTACGGCGAGGTAATAGGCATAAACACCGCCATAGTGGCTACAGGTCAAGGACTCGGCTTTGCAATACCCATAAACCTCGCCAAATGGGTGATGGATCAGATCCTCGAAAAAGGAAAGGTCATAAGGGGATGGCTCGGTGTCGTAATACAAGACATAACGCCGGACATAGCGGAAGCTATAGATGTTAGGGAGGGAGTTCTCATAGCTCAAGTTATGCCCGGAAGTCCTGCGGACAAGGCGGGTTTGGAGGCGGGGGACATTGTTATAGAGGTGGACGGTAAGAAGATACGTGAAGCCAGAGAACTTCAG
>WFYK01000181.1 GCA_015490105.1 Aquificaceae bacterium
CTGTATGGTATTGTCAGGATTGTGGGAGCGAAAACGTATTTACCGACGATGACTTTGACAGGGCATACGACAAGATAATCTTCAACCTCATAGCGGACGGAAAGATAGGGCAGGAGTTTAAACCTGAAGAGATAGAAAAGGTCCTTCACTCACCCCACTTTGTCCATCCAGAAATGACGGTTCTGGACTTTTACAAGAAGTTCGTCTTTCACAAGTATCACTCTACAGATATGGACGCTAACTCCCTGAGACTCTTCTTCACCCAAGAGTCTAACCCTATGGCCATGCTTACACCCCACGTTTCCACGAGGGGACTCTATAGGTATGACCCCTCCTCTAAGAAGTGGAAGATGGTCCTCAGGTGTAAAAAGTGCGGTTCCGAAAGGTTGGTTCAAGAGACTGATGTGCTGGACACATGGTTTTCTTCCGCACTTTGGCCCTTCGGAGTCTTCGGGTGGCCCGAAGAAACACAAGATCTCAAGGCTCTATACCCTACGGACCTTCTCGTTACAGGCTTTGACATTATCTTCTTCTGGGTAGCTCGAATGATAATGATGGGAAACTATCTAATGAAGGATATTCCTTTCTACGATGTTTACGTCCACGCTCTCGTAAGGGACGAGAAGGGTCAAAAAATGTCCAAAACCAAAGGAAATGTAATAGACCCCCTCGACATAATTGACAGATACGGGGCGGATGCTCTTAGGTTCACCTTGGCGATCTTGACAGTTCAAGGTAGGGATATAAAGCTTTCTGAGAAAAGATTTGAAGGCTACAAGCACTTTGCCAACAAGATTTGGAACGCCTCCAGATACGTTCTTATGAATACGCCCCAAGACTTTGTAGCCCAAATCCCCTACATGGCTCCGTTAAGGGATGAAGACAAGTGGATAATGACGAGACTTTCCGAAACCGCTCAGGAGGTCAACGAGGCCTTAGAACGCTATGAGTTCTCCAGAGCATCCCAAGCTATATACGACTTCTTCTGGTCTGACTTCTGCGACTGGTATATAGAGTTTTCAAAGGAGAGGGTTTACGCGGAAGTCCCCGAAGAAGAGGAAAAGGAAGAAGAAAGAAGGAGAGTCTTGGCAGAAAAGACTACCGCACTTTACACCCTTCACTACGTTCTTGAAAAGGCCCTGAGGATCCTTCATCCTTTCATGCCTTTCATAACAGAAGAGATATGGCAGAAACTTCCCATCAGTGACGGGGAAAGCATATCCCTTGCGGAGTTTCCCGAAAAGAAACAGGAAGAAATATTCCCGGAAGAAAAGAGGAGAATAGAACGCTTAAAGGAGATAATCTCCGCGATAAGGTCCCTGAGATCCGATCTTCAAATAGAACCTTCAAAGAGGCTAAAAGCTTACTACAGGGTGCAAGGAGAGTCGGAGGAAATAATAGAGGTGTTCAAAACCCATATCCTCAACTTGGCACGCCTTGAATCTTTCGAAAAGGTTCAGGAGAAACCTTCAGGAACCGTAAGCACCTTTTCCGGGGACGTAGACATCTTCCTTTCCGTAGAAGGGCACGTGGACGTTGAAAAGCTCCGCCAAAGCTACATAAAGAAACTTGAAAAAGCCAAGAAAGAACTCGAAAGGGTAGAGAAAAAGCTTTCCAACGAGGAGTTTCTAAAGAAGGCCCCTGACCACGTGGTTGAAAAGGAGAAAAAGATAAAAGAAGAGCTAATCGAAGAAATCTCACGAATAGAACGTATCCTTAAAGCGTTAGAAGGATGAACCGGATAGGTATAGTCGTAGAAAGGATCGCCCAGTTTATAGGTGTCATGGTGGAAGGCGATGATAAGGTTTACAGGGGAGTTCCTAAGGGGAAGGTTCTTAAAAAGACCAAGATATACGCGGGAGACAGGGTAGCTGGAAAGATAGTAGGGGATGTTTTTTCCATAGAGGAGGTTTTTGAAAGGAAGAACGTCCTTGTAAGACCCCCCGTAGCGAACGTAGACAGAACCCTTTGTGTTGTAACCCTAAAAAAACCCGAATTTGACAACTATCTTCTCGACAGTCTGCTTGTAGTTTACGAACACGCGGGGACGAGTCCCGCGGTTATATTCAACAAGGTAGATCTTTTAGAGGGCGAAGAATTACAGGAGCTACAAGCTTGGGTAAAAACCTATGAAGAAGCGGGCTATCCTGTCATCAAGGTGAGCACTGTAACGGGTGAAGGTATAGAGGACATAAAGGATTTAGTAGAGGGTGAGATCTGCATACTTGCGGGACCTTCCGGAGTGGGGAAAAGCTCCATCCTTAAAGCTTTAACCGGTGCGGAACTTAGAACCTCAGAAGTTAGTGAAAAAACCGAAAGAGGAAGACACACGACCACAGGCGTCAAGCTGATACCCTTCGGGAAAGGATCCTTCTTGGGAGACACCCCCGGATTTTCAAAGGTAGAAGTTTTAAACTTCGTAAGAAAGAAAGATGTAAAAAACTACTTTGCAGAATTTTCCCGGTTCACCTGCAGGTATCCCGACTGCACACACACTAAGGAACCTGACTGCGGTGTTAAGGAAGCTCTGAAAGAGGGTAAGCTCAGTTGCGACCGCTTTAAAAGTTACCTGAAGATGATAAAGGAGTATATTGAACTTGAGTGCCCACAATGAAGGTTTTTGTGGCAGGCGGAACGGGTTTCGTAGGCAGGCACTTAGTCAGAAGCCTTCTCGAAAAGGGACACGAGGTTTTTCTGGGTGTCAGAAACATCTCCAAAGCCTATGAACTCTTCGGAGACAAGGTGAAAGCTCAAGAGGTGGACTTTTCCGATAGAAAAGCTGTATCCGAACTTTTAAAGACAGTATTGCCCGATGCGGTAATAAATCTGATAGGGATCCTCTACGAGGAAAAGAGTAAAGGTATAACCTTCGAAAAGGTTCACTACCTCTACACTGTTAACCTCGCGGACGCCTCCGAAGAGGTTGGGGTTAAAAAGTTTCTCCAAATGAGTGCTTTGGGCACGGACGATCTGGCTCCTTCAAGATACCATCAAACCAAACGCTGGGCGGAAAAACATTTGGAGGGTTCAAAGCTCGACTACGCTATCTTCAGACCCTCTATCATAATAGGTCCAGAGCAAAAGCTCTTCCCCGATATGGACAAAATAACAAGGATCATCCCGATCGTGGCCCTTCCCGGAGGAGGATCCTATCTTTTCCAGCCAGTAGATGTAAGGGACGTAGTTGAGGCATTTGTGAAAACGTTAGAAGGGAACATATCGAGAAGGATCCTTCATCTATGCGGGCCTGAGAGGGTATCCTTCAAGAAGTTGCTTCAAGACATATTCTCCTTCTGGAACAGAAAGGTTCTTCTAATTCCGCTTCCCAAAAGGATCATGTTCATGACAGGCAAGATCGCGGAAGCCCTGTTAGAACCCCCTCCCTTTTCTTCGGATCAAATCTTGATGATGTGGAAGGACAACGTTTGTGAGAGGAACGATCTCAATGAGGTGATAGGGAGGGATCCTATCTCCTACGAGGAGTCTCTAAGATGGGCTTTGGAGAACTACTCTAAGGGCTATACTATAGGATGATGAGCCTCAAAATATACGCGGTAGGGGTAAACTTCAAAACCGCACCCGTGGAAGTCAGAGAAAAGCTCGCTTGCAAGAAAGAGGAGCTAAAGGATCTTCTTGTAGACTTAAAAACTCTTTCCGGGGTTGAAGAACTCTGCATCCTTTCTACCTGCAACAGGGTAGAGATATACACTTATGCTCAAGAGACGGCTCTTAGAACCCTCGTGGATCTGTTTGTCAAACGCAAGGGCTTCGAAAACGCAAAAACCTACATGTTTACTTACGAAGGTGAGGAGGCGGTATTTCACATCTTCAGGGTAGCTTCCAGTCTGGATTCTATGGTCGTGGGAGAGCCTCAGATCGTAGCCCAGTTTAAAGAAGCCTTTGGAGAGGCAAAAAGTGCTGGAACACTTGGAAAGATTTTGTCAAGATTATTTGAAAAGGCCCTTAGAGCTTCCAAGAGGGTCAGGACGGAAACCGCTATAGGGAGGAACGCGGTATCCGTCAGCTACGCGGCTGTAGAACTTGCAAAGAAGATCTTCGGGGATCTCAAAAATGCCCGTGTTTTACTCGTGGGTGCGGGTGAGATGGGGGAGCTTGCCGCAAATTATTTAAAGAGGCTCGGATCTCAAATATTTATAACTAACAGAACCTATGAAAGGGCCCTTCAGCTTGCCCAAAAGCTTGAAGGAAACGCTTTGAGGTTTGAGGAACTCCCCAATTACCTACACACCATGGACATAGTCATAGTTTCAACGGGGGCTCCGAACTACGTTATTACGAAAGAACTCGTGTCTAAGGCTATGAAAAGGAGAGCCTACGAACCCGTCTTCGTTATAGACATTTCCGTTCCGAGAAACGTTGACCCTCAGGTAGGGAAGATAGAAGAGGTTTTCCTTTACGACATAGATGACCTTAAAGATGTAGTCGAGAAAAACCTAAAGGATAGATTAAAGGAGGCTAAAAAGGCAGATATTATCCTTTGGGACGAGGTTAAAAAGTTTTCCCTGTGGCTTGAAAGCCTAAAGGCGGAGCCCTACATACTAAAGCTCAAAGAGATCACAAAACCTCACGAAAAGGAAAGCCCCTACCTTAGAAAGGTTGTTTTCAGGGCTATCCGTGAGATGAAGAGAAATCCTTCCCTTGCACCTATAATATTCAGGATATTTGAGGAGGAGGTGAAGCATGTCGACGGAAGAAAAAGGTTATCCCATGTCCATAACTGAACTTATGGAAATGGAGGGCGAGCATTCCATAAGAGCTTACATACTGATCAAGGCAGATCCGAGGGAGATCCCGTCAATAATGCTTGCTCTGTCTACCTTCGAAGGTGTAAGAACCGCGGACGTGGTAACAGGCCCATACGACATAATAGTCTTCATAGAGGTTCCCAATCAAGATGAACTGGGGAGGCTCGTGATTAACAAGATTCACTCCTTAGAAGGGGTTAGGGAAGCCCTGACCTGCGTGGTGGTAAGGATATGAATTTCCCTAAGGTGATCGAAGAAGAAGATAGGGTCATCATTATCTACTCAAACGAACCCATCCATTCCAAAGAGGAGGACGATGGGATAATAATCTTCTATTCGAGGGACGGGGATGTGGTTAAGATAATTATTCCCAAGGATGACGAACACTACCTTATCTACCTGTAGTGTTATAAAGATAGAGGGAGGGAAACCCTTAAAGGGAAAGGTTAGAATTTCAGGTTCGAAAAACTCCGTCCTACCCCTCCTCTTTTCCACACTTCTTACATCGGATACGTGTCTTATAGAGGATTCACCAGATCTGCTCGACGTAAAGAACACGGTGGACTTGCTCGAATTTCTGGGTGCCAAAGTTCAAAAAAGCGGGAAAGCTTTGAAGGTTTTTCCCAGAGACGTTCACTCTTTTCAAACACCGATCGAAACTGTGAGAAAGATGAGGGCGTCCGTTCTCAGTATGGGACCCCTCCTTGCAAGGTTTCAAAGGGCGGTAGTGGGACTTCCGGGAGGCTGTTCAATAGGAAAAAGACCCATAGACCAACACCTCAAATTCTTTTCAAAAGCGGGCGCAAAGGTAGAAATAAAAGAAGGCTATATATTTTTGGAAGTTCCTTACAAAAAACCCGTTGACTTTTCCTTTGACATTATCACCGTTACCGGCACGGAAAACGCTATGCTCTACCTTAGCTCAGTTAAAGGGAAGAGTGTTCTGAGGAACATAGCCCTTGAGCCCGAGGTTATGGATCTTGCAAGGGCTCTCAGGAAAATGGGGGTAAAGATCTCCTTAAAGGGGCGTGTCATGGAGATAGAAGGAAAAGAAGATCTTAGCGGGTTCGTTCACAAGGTTATTCCCGACAGGATAGAGGCAGGGACCTTTATGGTAGCTACGGTGGTCACCGGAGGTGAGGTGATTATAGAAAATGTCAGACTCGACCATATGGAAGCTGTAGTTGCAAAAATAAGGGAAGTGGGCGGACAGGTAGAAAATTTAGGGAACGGAAGAGTTGTTGTAAGTAGAAATCTCAAAGATCTAAAGCCTTCTTACGTAGAAACTGCGGAGTATCCGGGCTTTCCCACGGACATGCAAGCCCAGTTCGGGGTTATGCTCTGCATCGCCAAGGGTAGGTCCGAGATTTATGAGAGGATCTTCGAAAACAGGTTTCAGCACTTTTTTGAGCTGAAGAAGATGGGGGCTAAGGTGGAGATCAACGGAAGACGGGTATCTATAGAGGGTGTAGATAGACTTAAAGGGGCGAAAGTAAATTCGACGGATCTCAGAGCCTCCGCTTCACTCGTTATAGCGGGTTTGATAGCGGAAGGAACAACCATCGTTAAGGATGTTCACCACCTTGACAGGGGCTACGAAAGGTTAGAAGAAAAACTAAAGAAGCTGGGAGCCTCGGTGGAGAGGCTCCGACTGAGCGGTTACGAGATCTGAACCTTAGCTTCTTTAGAGACCTTTACTTTGGGTATGCGGACTTCGAGGATACCGTCCTTGTATTCCGCTTTAGCTTCTTCCGCCTTTACCTCTACAGGCAGAGGAACAACCCTTTCTATCACTCCGTAGAAGCGTTCTACCCTGTGAACGTTTTCGGTTTTCTCCTCTCTTTCTTCCTTCCTTTCAGCCTTCAGGTGAAGGGTGTTTTCTTTGATGGTCAGATCTATGTCCTCCTTCTTGACACCGGGAAGTTCTATCTTCACTACCACATCCGTATCGGTTTCGTAGATATCTACCGGGGGTGCGAGAACCTGTTCTCTGTCTCCGTAAGCGGGAAGAACATCTTCAAATATTCTGTCAAACTCCCTCCTTATTCTTTCAAGTTCCGCTAAAGGATTCCAGATAGCCAATCCTCTCCTCATCGCTTCACCTCCTTACATTAGTTTTCATAAAAAATTTTAGTCTATTCTTATCAAGTTGTCAACCCCCTCGGGGGATTAAAATAAAAGAGCCATGGAGAGAATGCTGAAGATAAAGGTAAAAGGTCAAGAGATAGAGGTTCCTGAAGGAACAACGCTTAAGGAAATTTTCGAACGTTTGAATATAGAAGGCGCGCTCGGTGGGAAAATAGGAGATAGGATCCTCGACCTGCAGACACCTCTAAGAGAAGGCGGTGAGGTTAAGCCCATATTCAAAGAAGATCCTGAAAGCCTTGAGATCTTAAGGCACTCTTTAGCCCATATAATGGCTCAGGCACTGAAGGAAATCTACGGAACTACTAAGGTTCATCTCGGTGTTGGCCCGACAACTGAAGATGGTTTTTACTACGACGTTGAGGTGGAAGGCCACCGTATCACGGAAGAAGACCTTCCTAAGATAGAGGAAAAGATGCGGGAGATTATAAAGAGGGACTATCCGATCCTGAGAAAGGAACTTCAGCGGGAGGAAGCTATAAAGCTCTTCCAAGACCTCAAGGAAAAATACAAGCTGGACATTATAAGCAGAATACCTCCCGATGAAGTAATCTCCGTATACGAGCAAGGAGATTTTGTAGATCTGTGTAAGGGACCGCATCTGCCCTCTACCGGCAAAGCGGGGGCTTTCAAGCTTACATCCATTTCAGGGGCTTACTGGATGGGCAGGGCGGATCAACCCCAACTTACGAGAATTTACGGTATGGCTTTCTGGACTGACAAAGAGCTAAGACAAAGACTCAGATTCTACGAAGAAGCCAAAAAAAGAGATCACAGAAAGCTCGGAAGGGAACTTGAATTCTTCATGATAGACGACACCATAGGGGCGGGTCTTGTAATCTGGCTTCCGAGAGGAGCGATATACAGAAAGATCCTTGAAGACTATCTTAGAGAAATACATCTGGAACGAGGCTACCAGCTTGTGTATACACCTCACGTGGGGAAATCCAAACTATGGGAGATAAGCGGACACCTTGAGTGCTACAAACCCAACATGTTTCCCGCTATGGAAATGGAAGGTGAAGAGTATTACGTCAAACCCATGAACTGCCCATTCCACATAGCGGTTTACAAAAGCAAAGTCAGAAGTTACAAGGAACTTCCTGTAAAACTTGCAGAGCTCGGAACTGTTTACAGATACGAAATGTCGGGCGTGCTTCACGGTCTCATGAGGGTGAGAGGCTTTACACAAGACGACGCACACATAATATGCACGCCCGAACAGGTAAACGATGTTATAAGGGAAACGCTGGATCTTGCTCTTACCGTTCTTAAAGATTTTGGCTTTGACGACTTTAAAATATACATCTCCACACGCCCAGAAGATGCTATAGGTTCTGACGATCAGTGGGAACTTTCGGAAAATGCCCTCAGGAAAGCGGTGGAGGATCTGGGCTATAGCTATGAGATAGATGAGGGGGGAGGAGCTTTTTACGGTCCTAAGATCGATGTAAAGATAAAGGATGCTATAGGAAGGCTCTGGCAATGTTCTACCATTCAGTTTGACTTTAACCTACCTGAGCGTTTCGACATGACCTACATCGGACCCGATAACCAAAAACACAGGCCCTACATGATCCACAGGGCCCTTTTGGGTTCGATAGAGAGGTTCACGGGTGTCCTCTTGGAACACTACGCGGGGCTCTTACCCGTGTGGCTCTCTCCTACTCAGGTGAGGATCATACCTATAGCGGATCGCCACAAAGACTACGCTAAAAAAGTTTATGAAAAGCTCACCTCAGAAGGCTTTAGGGTTGAGGTAGACGACAGGGACGAAAGGATGAACGCCAAAATAAGGGATGCGGAGCTCATGAAAATCCCCTACGTTCTTGTAGTTGGTGACAGGGAAGTAGAACAGGATACGGTTTCGGTAAGGAGCAAAAGGGAAGGGAACTTAGGTTCTATGAGCGTAGAGGAATTTGCTCAAATGTTAAAACTTAAGGTGGAAAGAAAAGAGTGAGATCCTGTGAAGATACACCTATAAGCAAGTATGCACTGAGGCCTCTTTGTCCTTTTGCCAAACCACTCTTTAGAAAGCTGTTCAGGATCAAAGTTTTCGGTAGCGAAAATATACCCAAGCACACCTCTTATATAGTCGCTTCCAACCACAGGAGTCATCTCGATCCTCCGGTTCTAAACGCCTGCTTTCCCGAACCGCTTGTCTTTCTCGCAAAGGAGGATCTGTTTAAACCACCGATCGGTTGGATCTTGAAACATATGAGAGCGATACCCCTCAAAAGGAGCTCCGAAGACATAGATACCCTGGGGAAGGTAATAAACCTTTTAGAGAATGGATGTCCTGTAGCCATCTTTCCGGAAGGCACACGTGCAAGACCCGGAGAATTTTTAAGGCCCAAACCGGGTGTAGGACTACTCGCTATAAAGAGCAAAGCTCCCGTAGTTCCAGTTCTGATAGAGGGAACGGATAAAGTTTTTCCCAGAGGATCAAAGATCCCCAAACCCCTTTATCCCATACAGGTTTACATAGGAAAGCCTCTGACCTTTCCCGACCTTCCCGATAAACCTGCGGGTTATAAGGAAGTCGCAAGAACTGTTATGGAAACCATAAAGAGGCTGAAATAAAACTTTGCAAGTGCCTGCGTTTTTCTGTAAAATACAAAGCTTGCTCTTCGGAGAGGTGAAGCTATGAAAACATACAGGATCAAACCGCAAGAGGTTGAAAGAAAGTGGTATGTTGTAGACGCGGAAGGTAAAGTTCTTGGAAGGCTTGCCAGCGAGATAGCTAAGATCCTCAGGGGTAAGCACAAGGTTTACTACCAGCCTGATGTGGACTGCGGGGATTTCGTTATAGTGGTAAACGCGGAAAAGATAAGGGTGACGGGTAAAAAGCTCGAACAGAAAATCTACTACAGGCACTCCAATTATCCCGGAGGTCTGAAGGCAAGGTCTCTAAAGTGGATGCTTGAACACAAACCTGAAGAGGTTATAAGGCTTGCGGTTAAAAGGATGCTTCCTAAAAACAGACTCGGTCACAGGATGCTCAAAAAGTTAAAAGTATACAGAGGTCCTGAACACCCTCATCAGGCCCAAAAGCCCGAACCTCTGGAGGTAGAAGCATGAACCAGCTTAAGGATTTCAAAATAACCGAAGAGAACTCCGTTTACGGCACGGGCAAACGCAAAGAGGCGGTGGCAAGAGTATGGCTCCTTAAGGACTACCCCGACAAGTTTATTGTTAAGGCAACCGACTCGGGCAAAGAGTATGACCTCAGATCCTACGTCCAGAGGGAAACCCTGTTTAACAAAATAATGAAGCCGTTCAAGGTCACCGGAACTGAGGGGAAGTTCGGTGTTTACGTAACCGTGAGGGGTGGAGGTATCTCTGGACAAGCGGAAGCTATCATGTATGGTATAGCTAAGGCTCTCGTAAATTACAACCCTGACTTCAGACAGGCTCTTAAGAAAGAAGGCCTCCTTACCCGTGACGCTAGGGAGAAGGAGAGGAAGAAATACAACCAGATGGGAGCAAGGGCAAAATACAGGTGGAGCAAACGTTAAGGGTTTGCGTATTCGGTTCCACGGGCTACACCGCTCAGGAACTTCTGAGGGTTCTTCAAAGACACCCTCACGTAAATATAGTTTCCTTGGTTTCCTCCTCTTCCGCGAGCAGAAAGCTCGCGGAGGTTTTACCTCAATTTTGCGGATCACCTTTGGGTGATAAAACTTTGGAAGAAGAACCTTCTGAAGACTTTGATCTGGCTTTCCTTTGTCTTCCTCACGAAGCCTCCCTTGAAGAAGTCCCCAAGCTAATTCAAAGGGGCAAAAAAGTTATAGATCTGTCCGGTGCATACAGGCTAAAAAGTCCAAACCTTTACCAAGAGTTCTACAACTTCACTCATGCACACCCTGAAATTCTCCAGAAAGCAGTATACGGGCTTCCGGAAGCCTTCAGGGATGAGATAAAAAAAGCCGATCTCGTTGCAAATCCCGGCTGTTATCCCACCGCAACCCTCCTTGCTATACTTCCACTTCTAAAAGAAGGTTTGATAGAAGGCAGGATAGTCGTTCACGCCCTTTCTGGAGTATCCGGAGCGGGCAGGAAATTACGCCAGCACTTCCATTACCCTGAAATGGAAGGAGACTTTTTCCCCTACTCGGTAGAAAAGCACAGACATACTCCCGAGATGGAAGAAGTTATATACGAGATTTCGGGCAAGAGTATAAAGGTTAGGTTTACTCCTACGGTGGTTCCGTCGGTGAGGGGTATGGTAAGCACAGTCTACTTTGATCTCAAAGAAGATACAGACCTTCAAAGCCTCTTTGAAGATTTCTACAGAGAGGAGCCTTTCGTAAAGGTTCTCTCCGCACCGCCACACCCAAAATGGGTTCTGGGAACGAATATGTGTCTTCTTTATCCTTTTTACGATGCGAAAGCCGAAACGGGAGTAGTCATATCCGCAATTGATAATCTTGGCAAAGGTGCTTCCCAGCAAGCGGTTCAAAATATGAACCTTATGTTTGGTTTTGAAGAGACAACCGCCCTTGAGAGGGTGCCCCTAATTCCCTAATTTGTTAAAATATCCAAGCCCCTTTTAAGGGAGGTTCTGAAGATGATCAAGAGGGTGATGGCCAAGCCTTTAAGTTGGCTGGAAAGGATACTTTTTATAGATTTCATAAAGGGTCTTTCGGTAACTATCAGACACGCTTTCAGCAAGACAATAACCACTCATTACCCTTACGAGAAACTTACTCCGCCCAAGCGCTTTAGGGGATTCTTCGCCCACAAGGTTGTGGACGGGAACGAACCTCAGCCCGCTTACGACGAGTGGGTCGAGCGCTTTAAGATAGAGGTGATCCCCGGAAAGAGTAGATGTGTCGTGTGTATGCTCTGCAAGAGAGCTTGTCCCGTGCCACAGCTTTTTGAGATAGAGGGTAAAAAACTTGAAAACGGAAAGAGGGTTGTGAGCGTATTCAATATGAACCTTATGCTGTGCACCTTCTGCGGTTTCTGTGTGGATGCTTGCCCCGTAGATTGTCTTTACCAAACAGATATACACGAGACAGCCTCTTACACGAGGAAGGACTCCATTTTAGACCTTGAGACTTTAGAACGCATAGGAAGGGATTGGCAAGCTCGCAGGGAAAATGAACCCGATAGGATATGGATAGACGATCATCAGCGTCAGAGACTTTGGTATGAAAACGATCTAAAACTTCCCGAACCCCAGTGGAGGGGCAGACACGAATGGTAAAGATCCTTATATTTACTCTTTTCTCCGCCTGGGCGATAATATCGGGTATAGGTGTAATAACCTTTACTAACCCTATCTACGTCATCCTTTGGCTCCTCTCGGCACTGATCGCGGTTGCTGGAATCTTTTTCGTAGCTGGGGCGGAACTCGTAGGTGCTCTGCAACTTTTGATCTACGCGGTGGCCATAGCGGTATTTTACGTTTTTGTCCTCACCGCGGTTCCTTGGGAGAAAGCGGTAAAGAAAAGTTCTCATTACAGGACCGAGGGTGTTTTGAGTCTTCCCTTCGTTTTGCTTCTCTACCTGGAAATGGCGATCGTTTTCCTACTGGGGGTTAAAGCTTCTCCTGAAGGTAAGTTCAGAGCCTTTATAGAAAAGTTCGGCAATACTGAAGTGGTAGGATCCGTTCTGTTTACCAAATACTTTTTTGCCTTTGAAGTTGTTTCCCTTGTTCTTTTGATAGGCATGATCGGTGCGGTTATGATAGGAAGGAAGGAGAGCCAGACCTATGAAGACGATACCACTTGAAGCTTACTTTGTAGTTAGCATGATCCTTTTCGGGCTGGGGGTTATAGGCCTTATAGCCCGCAGGAACCTGGTTACGGTTTTGATGAGCCTTGAGCTTGCTCTTAATGCGGTAAACGTTGCTTTTGTCGGTGCGGACGCACACATGGGCCTTGTGGAGGGTCAGATATTTGCGCTCTTTATAATAGCTCTCGCAGCAGCAGAAGCTGCGGTAGGTCTCGGAATAATTATCGCCATATTCAGATACAGGTTCGTTGAGTCTACAGACGAGATCACCGATATGAGAGGTTAAACCGCCTTCTTCAAGAATTTATCTACATCTAAAACCCTAAATATATCTTTGAAAGGTCTAAGCTGAAACTCAAGCTCCTCTTCTTGCTTTGCGGGTCCTATCTCCTGAGTGCTAAGCTCCAAAAGAAAACTCAAAAGGTTCAAAAGCTTTATTTCTTCGTCCTCATCGGGGTTGCTCACGAGGTGAAATTTCCCTTCAGAGAATACGAGAAAAGGGTATCTGACCGCCTCTCTGAGGATCATGGAATTTATCTTTGAAGGGGAGTGTTTCATAAAAATGCTCAAGATCTCGTTGATCATAAACAGGTAGGCCACTGAGGCTATGTTTTCAACCTTCCTGTAGAAGTATAGGCTCACAAAGTAAGGTTCCTCGAAGCGAAGGGAATTGGAAAAGTTATACCTTCCTTCGGTTTCTTGAAGGGAAGCTATCATCTTTCCGTCCTTGAAAATGATGTAGCGATCCCCTTTCTTTTCTGAAATGAGGAGGAGAGCATCCCTCTTATACTTGCTTAAGCCCAAAAAGAGCTTACTTATCTCCATAAAGTTGCTACTGACCGTATTTATTTCCGGCCTACTAAGATACCTAAGGGCCAAAAACTTTACCAAAGCCCCGTCTAAAGAGAGTAAGCTCAGTTCCGCGTTTCTGTCGGGGGAAAGCAAAAATTCAAAGAGATCGAAGTTTACTGGATAAAGGGCAAAAACCTCACCGTTGCTGTAAAAGATGTTTACCGTGTATGTGGGAGAAGAAATTTTAGCGATACCGGAGAACTGGCCAGTCTTTAGATTATCGAGTATGGTGATTACGTTTACCTTCCTAAGGGGGACCTTTTCCATAACGTAGTCTATCTCAGGCTCGGGACTGTGGTCCCCTTCCCTGAATTCGTAGATGTCTAACTTTCCCTCTACGAGAAGATCCTTTATTTTTCTGAGCAAGCCTACCGCTTGATCTTCCGAGAGGAAAAGGGCTTCTATTATGTTCTTTCCTTCAAAAAAGGAAACATCCTTCTCTTTAGAAGTTACTCTAAAGATAGCGTAAGGGGATATTATCTTGTCCATTATTTCGTCGAGCTCTCTTCTGACTATGGTTGCCTGTATAGTCAGTTCGTCCGGACTCACCGGTGTAGGCAGTTTTTTCACATCCGAGGCGGGAGTCTCATAAAAGGCAAAGAAACCTTCCGGATTTGCAAGCATCTCCGCAACGCAGTAAACCAGTATGTTGTAGAAGTTCCCGTTCCCTTTTTTGAAGGTGTCAAGATCGCAATTGAAGGAAGTTATGAGACCGTTTTCTACACCCAAGGAAAGGTAGTATCTGTTAACAAAGAGTTCCAAGTGCCCGTTCCTTCCCTGAAGAAGTCCGGTAATTACGTCATTTAAGGTTCTGGAATCACCTATATACCCGTAGAACATAACCTCTTATCCCACCATCTTCTTGAAGTTTTCTACGAGTCCCTCCATAACGAGATTAAAGGTTTCCTCTACACCTTCACCTCTGACAGCTACCGCTTCGGTAAATTTTTTGTTGGGTATGTATACCTCCTTTCTTAAAACCTCCAAAGGCAAGGCATCGGGCAGATCGCGTTTGTTGTATTGAATGACTATGGGTGTATCCTCTATTCGTTTTCCGTAAATCCTGAGATCTTCCTCAAGAACATTTATGAACTCTTTATTTTCCTGAAGCCTCTTTTCTGAAGAGTCGACTACGAAAACTACCCCATCCACTCCCCTCATCACCATACGCCTTATGTCCTTGTAAACGTCTTGTCCCGGGATAGTGTATATGCTAAAGGTCAGAGTGAAGCTATCGTATTCAACCTTTTTCGTGATGTAGTCAAAGACAAGTGTCCTTTCCTCCTTTGTGTCAAAGCTGAGGACATCTAACCCGCTCTTTTTTGCGAGTTGTTCTATGTTTGTCGTTTTACCAGACATGGCTATGCCGTGGTATACGACCTTGAAGCGAACTATACCCTTGGAAGAGTCAATTAACATGATAGCTCCCTCCTTTTACTTTAAATGTATTCCACTCAAAACAGCCTTTACATACGGGAGAAAACTCCGCGTATTCCCTCCCGCAGTTGGAACATACCCACGGTTTATACAACTTGATCAAGGCCTTTATATCCTCCGTCTTTAAGTTTTCACTAATAAAGGGCGCTAATTCCTCCGAAAGGATCTCAAGAACTTTGGGGAGCCTTCCTATGGAGAGGTAAACTAACGCGAGAGCAAGGGAAGGCATGCTTTCCTCTTTCTTTTGGATTTCCTCTACCAAAGCTGGGGAAACCTTGTTCCTTTCCGCACTTATGGCAACTATTTGTGGAGCTTCTTCATCCTCAAGGATTTTTTTCAAATCTTTGGGTTTGAGCTCAGGAACTTTAAAAGCCCAATAAACCGCGGTGGGCTTAATATCCTTAGGGGATAATTCTGCCTCCAAACCCGCCCAGAAAGCTAACGAAGTAAGCACCCTCTTCTCCCTGTCTTTTAGCTTTTTTTCCGACTCAGATATTATATCCCTCTGAAGGTCAAAGGCTTTCTTGTGTTCACCCTTTATAAAGTAAAGGTCTCTCAGCAAGCGCTTTGCCCTCAAGTTCTTGAGATCTTTCCCCAACCCTTTTTCTAAGAGATCAACTGCATCTTCCAAGGAAACCCTCAACCTTTCTTGGGCCAAGAGTGTTTCCGCTATACCCTTTTTGAACTCTTCGAGGTAAACGGGTCTAAAGTCATTGGCTTCCTTAGAAGCCTTAATACACAGGGGTAGAAATTCCTCCACCTTAGATA
>WFYK01000182.1 GCA_015490105.1 Aquificaceae bacterium
TAGCTATGGTTTTTCAAGAGCCCTCCGCATATTTGGATCCTCTCTTCAGCGTGGGTCTTCAGGTTATGGAAACCTATGAGGCACATATGGGCAAAGAAGGAGCCTACGAGAGATCTATAGAAGCGTTAAGGAAGGCGGGTATACCCGACGCACAGGACCGTTTTTATATGTTCCCGCACCAGCTTTCCGGAGGATTAAAGCAGCGGGTTTGCATAGCATCCGCTATAGTTTGTTCACCAAAAGTTCTTTTGGCGGACGAACCTACCACCGCTTTGGACGTTTCGGTTCAAAAGAGGATCCTTCACCTCTTCAGGAAGCTAAAAGAGGATGGAAGATCCATAATTTTGGTTACCCACGACTTTGGCGTAGTCGCGGAGATAGCGGACAGAGTATTGGTTCTAAGAGAGGGAAGGGTGGTTGAAGAAGGTAACGTTTTCGAGATATTTGATTCCCCCAAACATCCTTATACCCGTGAGCTTCTCTCCGCCTTGTAGTAATATTTAGGGCTACTATGAGGTGGGTAAATCTTAGGCGTTTTAAGATAAAGGTTTTCGGGAAACCCGCGAAGATTCTGATGAAAGGTATGACCGCTCCCGAAGAGCATACTCACTTTCTTCACAGCCTTCTCACGAACAATATAAAGGCTTTGGAGGTAGGCAGGTTTAACTATAACCTCTGGCTCAGACAAAACGGACAGCCCGTAGGTGACTTCTTCGTATACAGATTTAAGGATCACTTCTTGCTGGATACAGAAAAACCCGCACAAGAGGTGATTCAAGAATTTGAAAAGCTCAAGCTCTCCCTGAAAGTATACTTCGAAGACCTTAGCTCAGATCACATCTTTCTCTTCGGTGAGGGAGCGAAGGATTTTGTAAAAGACCTTGTAGGGGAAGTCCCGCAGGAGATGAGTTTCGTTCAAAAGGATGGTCTGATAGTGTCTAACAATCCCTTGAGGATCAGAGAAGAAGGGTTCGATCTGTTCGGCGATCTGACTTCTCTGAAGGGCAAACTTACCGAAAAAGATCAAGTTTCCCAAGAGGAGTTTGAACACCTGCGGATAGAAAGGATAGTCCCGAGGATAGGAAAAGATCTCAGAGCGGGTTTTTCTCCTTTGGAGGCTTGCGTTCTCAAATACGCTATAGATATGAACAAGGGCTGTTACGTGGGCCAAGAGGCAATAGCGAGAGTCTACTTCAGAGGTAGAACTCCGAGGGTTTTGGCTCTCTTTGAGATAGAAGGCAAAGCGGTGGAGGGTGAGGATATATTGGCACAAGGGAAGAAAGTGGGAACGATAACTTCTGTGAGTCCCTTAGGGAAACTTGCCCTCGGATACATACTCAGAGCCAACGCAAAAAAGGGAGAAGAGTTTGGTCTCTCCGAAGGAAAGGCTGTCTTGGAAAAGACCTGTGAAGAGGTTTCCTGACACAACTCATCACTAAAAAAACATTACTGCGATATCTTTTTTTCACAGGAGGAAGGAAAATGGCGGTAAAAGACATAATGGACGCACTCAAAAACGAAAGCCTCCAAGATATAGGACTCGATAAGAACCTTGCACAGCTCGTGAAGGATATAAAGCTCGTAGGTGAGGAGCTCAACGTTCTTTTGGAGCTTCCCAAAGCGGGTTTGGAAGATGTTTTAAGAACTAAGTTAGAGCAAGCCCTCTCAGAAGTTAAAGAGGTAAAGAGAATAAACGTTAGGTTCTCAAAGACCCCGGATCAGAGCGCACCCTCTCAGCAGAAGCCTCAGATACCCTTACAACAACCTATGTTTACCAAGAGGAAAGTCCCCGGCGTAAGACACATAGTGGTCGTAGGAAGCGGAAAAGGAGGAGTGGGGAAGTCTACCGTCTCCGCTAACTTGGCTCTCGCCTTAAAGAAGATCGGCTACAAGGTAGGTCTCTTGGATGCGGACATATACGGGCCCAGTATACCTACCATGCTCGGCCTAAAAGGTCAGAGGGTTACCGTAAACGAGCGTAACAAGATAGTCCCTGCGGAAAAGTTCGATATGAAGGTTCTCTCTATAGGCTTTATGCTTCCTTCGGAAGACACACCCGTTATCTGGCGCGGACCCATGCTCATGAAGGCACTTACCCAATTCCTCTTTGACGTTGAGTGGGGTGATCTTGATTTCCTCGTTATGGATCTTCCTCCCGGAACCGGAGATGTTCAGCTTACACTAGCTCAGAACGTGGAGATATCAGGGGCTATAGTGGTTACAACACCTCAGGACGTTGCTCTCGCGGACGTTAGAAAGGCCACTTCTATGTTCAAGGAAGTTCAAATACCCGTTTTAGGTGTTGTTGAAAACATGGCCTACTTCGTGTGTCCCGAAACGGGCAAGCGCTACTACATATTCGGAAAGGGCAGAACAGCGGAATTTGCTGCCGCATACAACCTTAAGATCCTCGGCTCTATACCTATAGATCCTGAGGTAGCGGAAAGATCCGATCAAGGAGAGCCCGTGGTAGTAAGCAGGCCTGATTCGGAGGTTAGCAGGGCTTTTATAGGTATTGCAAAGCTGGTTGCTCAACAATTAGGATGAGGAGGTAAGAGGAATGTTTGCAAAAAAAGCGGGTCAAAGGGTTGTTTATTTGGACCACATAGCAACTACCCCCGTAGCGGAGGAAGTTTTAGAAGCAATGCTCCCTTACTTTAGGGAGCGCTTTGGAAACCCCACATCCCTTCACAGCTTCGGCCAAGAAACGAAGAAGGCCATCAACGAAGCTCGTGAGAAGATAGCAGCTCTCATTAACGCTAACACACCTGAGGAGATAATCTTTACTTCCGGCGGAATAGAGGCCAACAACCTCGCTATAAAGGGTATAGCAAGTGCTTACAAGAAGAGAGGAAGACACATAGTCACCACCGAGATAGAGCACCACTCTATACTCCACCCCTGCAAAACCTTGGAAAGGGAAGGTTGGGAGGTGACCTACCTGAAACCTGACAAATACGGGCTTATAGATCCCGAACAGGTAAGGGAAGCTGTAAGGAAGGATACCGTTCTCGTTTCCATAGGACACTCCAACAGGGAGATAGGGACAATTCAAAACATAAAGGAGCTCGTCCAAGCTGCTAAGGAGAAAAACCCCAAGGTTATCTTCCACACGGATGCCGCACCTACCCTGGGACACTACCCTGTGGATCTGAAAGAGTGGGGGGTTGATGCAGCTTCTTTCACAGCCCACCTGATGTATGGACCTAAAGGCGTCGGTGCCCTTTGGACGAGAAAAGGGGTTAAGGTAAAGCCTCTTATAGAGGGCGGAACACAAGAAAGGGGAGTAAGAGCTGGAACGGAGAACGTTCCCGGGATAGTGGGTTTCGGTGCAGCGGCGGAGCTCACGATGAAAGAGCTTCAAGACAGGATGGAGAGGCTATCCCGCTACAGGGATCGCCTAAGACAGGCAATAGAGGAGAAACTCGAATACATAGAGTTTACGGGGCATCCGACCCAGAGACTGCCTCACCATCTTTCCCTGATAGTTCACTTTATCGAAGGAGAAGCTATGCTTTTAAGATGTGACCTTATGGGAATAGAAACGGCTTCAGGTTCAGCCTGTGTATCCTTGGCTCTCAAGCAGTCTCACGTTCTCTTCGCTATAGGTGTTCCTAAGGAGGTATCCAACGGATCTATCGTCTTTAGTTTCGGAAGGGATAATACGGACGAAGACGTAGACTACGTTGCGGAAGAGTTCCCTAAGATCGTTAACTGGCTCAGAAGCCTCTCACCTTTCAACCCCGAAAACTGGGAAAAATACGTCAAGTCAAGAGAGTAAACGCCTTAGCATATCCAAGGCCTTTTGGGAGGAGAGGAAACGGTTTTCGTTCCTCTCCCCTTTCCATATAACTTCTTCTATTTGCTCTTTGTCCTTGACGTAAACGCCGATATAAGTCAAACCTTCAGGTTTATCTTTCGTTCCTCCCGGTCCTGCTATACCCGTAACCGCTATCCCGCAGTCCGTCCTTAGGACGTTTTTAAGACCGTTTAGCATTTCCTTGCAGGTTTGGTAGGAAACCGCACCGAAGTTTTTCAAAGTCTCTTCTTTCACACCCAAGATCTCTTTCTTTAGATCGTTGCTGTAGACGATGAAACCACCCACGAAGTAGGCCGAGCTCCCGGGGACGTTTACTATCCTCGAAGCTATCAATCCTCCGGTGCAACTCTCCGCAACACCGAGTGTGAGGCCCTTGTATTTGAGAGCCCTACCCACTACTACCTCCATGGGTTCGCCTTCCGCGGAGTAAACGTAGTCTCCAAGCTTCTCAAGTATGTAGCTTCTGTCTTCCTCTTTTTCCGGGTATATATCTACGCCTTCTGGTCCTTCTTCTAAAAAGAAACCAACACCTTTAAGTCTCTCCCTTATCTCTTTGATGGAAAGCCCGAAGGTCCTTATCCACCCCTCTTTGTAGCCTTCCCAAAGGATTATCCTCTTCAAGCCTCTTCCTTTCTCCCTAACAAGATAGCTCCTATCATAGCAACGAGCAGGATAACGGAGGCTACCTCAAAGGGAAAAAGGTAAGAGGTAAAAAGGGTTTTTCCAAGATCCCTTACGTTGTCCACTGTTTCCGCTTTGGGCTCGGCAAAGGAACCTTTCAGGATCATGTATCCCATCAGAACGAACGCTATCAAAACTACCGGAAGGCCTGCCAGGAGCTCCTTTTTGTAAATACCTTCAAAGCGCTTTACCTTCTCCCAAGGTATGGTTGTGATCACGAGAACGTAAAAAACCACGATAGCTACCGCGTATATGATCAGCTGAAGGCCTGCTAAAAGTTCAGCTCCTAAGCTGAGGAAAAGGCCCGCTATTGCCAGAACGGAAGATAGAAAGAAAAGTATAGAATGGACGGGATTTTTAACGAAAATAGCACCCAGCACGGAGACAATAAGCCACAGGGAGAGGATACCGAATATCAGCCACTCCACTGGATCTTCCCCCAGAGTTTTTCCCTCTCCTCGTCCCTCGGCCATATTCTGTCGGGTTCGTCTCCCCTCCTGTTTTTAAAGTCTATGGCGTTAGCTTCAAGATCATTCATTCTCAGAACCTCATCCCTCCTTGAGTATCCCGCAAGTTCGTAGAGATCTGTCATAGTAAGGCATCCCACAGGGCAAGCGTCCACACAAAGACCGCAGAATAGACAGTTAAGAAGGTTCATATCGAAACGAACAACCTTTTTGGATCCGTCGGGCATCTGAACCGCTTCTATCCTAAACAGCGTTGGCATAGGGCAGGCGGTCTGACACATGTAGCAGGCTACACACCTGCTCTTTCCCTTTTCGTAGCTCATAAACTTCTCTATGGCCTTCAGCGAGTCAGGTTCGGTTCCGTCCCAGACGAAGTGCCCGTGAGCACCCCTGAAACGCTTGGGAGGGGTTAGTTTCTCTTTTGGGTATTCGGTCGTTATGGGTGTTCTGAAGAGGTTTTTCAAGGTTACGGACAAGCCCTTCAGGAAATCTATAAAAAATACAGCTTCAAAAATGCTTAAAAAGTCCTTCCTGCGTAACCTTCTTATCTTCATTCCTCGCCTCCTGAAAAGGCTACTAATATCTTAACACCCTGATCAGGTTTTCAAGTGCCTTTCCCCTATGGGAGATGGCATTTTTCTCTTCGGGAGAGAGCTGGGCCATAGTCCTGTCGTAGCCTTCGGGGATGAAGACAGGATCGTAACCGAAACCGCCTTCTCCGGCGGGCTCCTCCGCTATGGTGCCCTTGCACTCTCCAAAGGCAAAAAGCCCCCCTTGTCCTTTATAAACAACAACGCACGCTACGAACCTGGCACTTCTGTCCTTTACACCTTCCAAGAGTCTTAAGAGTTTCCTAAGATTTGCCTTGTCCTCGGAAGGTGTAGGATCTTCGTAGCCTCCTATCTCTTTCAGAGAATAGAACCTGCTCGAATATACACCCGGATAGCCGTTCAAGGCTTTAACTTCAAGTCCCGAATCGTCCGCAAGGGTGGGAAGGCCAAACTCCTCGTAGTAAGCTTTGGCTTTTAGGTATGCGTTCTCAAGGAAGGTTCTACCTGTTTCTTCAACCTTCAATTTTCTATCAGGAACCTCTATTTGGAAACCGTATTTTTCGAGGATCTCTTTGATCTCTTTGATCTTCCCCGGATTAGACGTGGCGAGGAGTATTCTCATCCTTCCATTTCGTTCACCGTCGCACCGTCTATGAGTCCTTCCTCAACAGCTAAGTATATCTCTTCAAGATCTTCATCGGAAGGCCTCTTACCCTTCAAAACCTGCCTTATGAACTCTTCTACCACGCGCTCGACTACCTCTTGATCTATCTCGTCAACGTGTATCTCATCCCTTTCGGACACAAACCTTCCGAACTGAACCGCAAGTTCGCTGATGTTTTCCATCCGCAAAACCTCCTGAAGGATTTTCCGTCAAAGAAGTTAACCTGCTACCCCTGATCGCCTATGACGGAGACCCTCCTTTCGTAAACCTTAAAGAGGGTCAAAAGTATGGAGAAGATTATCGGTCCTAAGAATAGTCCTATGAAACCGAACTTGAGCAAACCTCCTATGGTGGCAAAAAAGAGGATAACGTAGGGAACCTCTACACCTTGCTTTATAATCAGAGGCCTGATGAAGTTATCCACCGTGGATATGAGCGTCATACCCCAAATACCCAAAAAGAGGGCCTTCCAAAGGTCGTCCGTGAAGAAGGTGTAAACCGCCAACGGAAACCAAACCGCGGATGCTCCAAAAGGCGGGATAAACGCTGCGAAGAAAGTTGCCAAACTCCACAAAAGCGCGTAGCTGATTCCCACTATCGAATAGGCTATGTAGGCCAAAACGGCCTGAACGAAGGCGGTTCCTACCGATCCGTAAACTACCGCAAGGATCGTCCTGTAGATACTGCTGAAGAGGTCCTCCACTACGTCTTCCTCTAAGGGTATTGCTCTTTTAAGCCTATCAACTAAGGAAGGGCCGTCTCTGAGGACGAAAAATAAGGTCAGCACGAAAACGAATATGTAAAAGATGTTCCTTCCCGCACTGAAGGCCATCTGTCCCAAGCGGTCCCCTAAAAAGCCCATGATGTTGTTGAGGGAATTTGCTAAAAATCCTCTGAGTTCTTTACTTTGAAGGAAATCCAAAACCGGATCGAGGGTTTTTACATGATCCCTTATCAGGGGTAGATCCCTAAGAGTATTGATGAGGTCTCTGTAGCTGTGTTCTTGGAAGTATCTGACCAAAAAGCGGGATATGTCAAGCGCTTGATCTATCACCAGAACGCTTACCACAAGTGCGGGGATAACCATAAAGAGGACCACAAGGGTTGTAGTGATGAGGGAAGCCAACCAGCGTCTTTTACAGATCCTACAAAGAAGCCCTTGGAGGGGCATTATTACCGTTCCTATAACTATCGCCCACAGGATAGGTATAAGGAAAGGCATTATGAGATTGAGGGAGATGAGTCCGAAGAAGGCAAAGGTAAGCAAGAAAAAGGCAAAGTGAACCCTTTTCCTATCCATGTTCTACAGGGACTCTATGGTAAAGTTGGAGTTGGTGTATATGCAGATTTCGGAAGCAATTTTGAGAGCTTCTTTGACTATAGCTTCCGCATCCATATCTGTGTTCCTGTATAGGGCCAAAGCTGCGGATCTCGCGTAATCCCCTCCGGAGCCTATACCCAAAACGGGTTCGTCCGGCTCTATAACGTCTCCGCTACCCGAGATCAGCAGGATCCTTTCCCTGTCCGCGGTAAGAAGGAGGGCTTCTAAGCGTCTCAGGTATTTATCTGTGCGCCATTCCTTAGCGAGCTCCACCGCGGACTTTACGAGATTTCCTCTAAACTCTCTGAGTTTGTTTTCAAGACGTTCCATAAGGGCAAGGCCGTCTGCAGCGGAACCGGCAAACCCTACAAGGACGTTGCCCTCATAAAGCTTCCTGATCTTCTTGGCACTTCCCTTTATGACCGAACTTCCCAAGGTTACTTGCCCGTCCCCTCCCATTACAGTTTTACCATCCCGTCTGACAACGAGAACGGTTGTTGATCTCACCTCCATAGGAAACTAACATATCACGTTATGAAAATAACCGTGGACGGTCCTGCAGCCAGCGGAAAGAGTGCGGTTGCTAAAGCTGTCTCCCGAAAACTAAGCATCCCCTACCTTGAGACGGGCCTCGCCTACAGGGCGACCGGGTTTTTACTCAAAGGGAATCTCAAAGTTAAAGAGAAGATATCGTGGGAAAGGATAAGGCCACTTTTGAAACTTTTGGAGATAAAGCCCCTCATAGGGGAGACTAAAATTTTGATTGAGGGGAAGGAAGTGGGGGAAATTTTAAGGAGTGAGGAGGTGGGAAGGTGGGCCTCTTTGGTGGGAACAGTGCCTGAGTTCAGGGAGTATATAAACGATGTTTTCAGAGATGTTTCTGGAGAGTGTATAGTTGCGGAGGGAAGAGACGCAGGAACCAACATCTTTCCTGACGCTCAGGTGAAGATCTTCATAACCGCCTCCCCTGAGGTTAGAGCAAAAAGGCGCCTCATCCAACTCAAAGATATGGGCATTCAAGCGGACTATGAAGAAATCTTGGCAAAGATCTCAGAAAGAGACAAAAGAGACTCAACGAGGGACAAGTATCCTTTCAAACCTGCTCCGGATGCAGTGGTAATAGATACATCCGACCTTACCTTGGAAGAGACACTTCAAAAGGTCTTCTCGGTTATTCGTGAAAAGTTAGGCCTATGAGACACTTGCCCAATTTAGTTTCCCTTTTAAGGCTATTACTTTCTCCCCTTGTGCCTTTTACGGTTTCCACGGATTTGGTTTGGGAAGGATTGCTTATATTTGCCCTTCTTTCCCTGAGCGATGCTCTCGATGGATTCTTGGCAAGGCGTTTGAAAGCTCAAACCACACTCGGAAAGTTCTTAGACCCCTTAGCGGACAAAGTTCTTATGTTTAACTCTCTCTTGGCCCTTCTGATGATCGACAAGGGGCCTTCCACCTTGATACTTTTCAAAACAGCACTCGTAAGGGACATATTCCTCATCATAGGAACGTTAGCCCTCAGAAAGTATAACTTCGTTCCGGAACCCTCCTTCTTCGGCAAGGTGTCTACCTTTCTCTTGTCTGTTACTATTTGTGTGTCTTTAGGAACTTCCCTTTACACCTCTCAGGTTTTGGAGGTATTGTCCTTAGTGCTTAAGGGAGGGTCGGTTATACTCTTGGTAGTATCGGGTGTAGATTATCTTGTAAAGGCTCTTTCATTTATTCAGAACAGACCTGCGGTGGATAGAAAATGAGGTTTTCGGGAAAGAGGTGGGAGGTTCTGAGTGATTTTTTAAAACCGTCTCAAGATTTAGTGCGGAGGTTCGGGCACGTAATAGCCCAGCTTTTGACAAACAGAGGGGCTACAGAAGATCCGGACAGATTTTTGGACCTTAAGCTCAAAAACGTAGTGTCTTCAGACGAGATACCAAACCTTCGGGAGGGAGCCTACAGGATAGCGGAAGCGGTAAAGAAAGGAAAGCGAATAGTTTTATTTGGAGACTACGACGCGGACGGGATAACGGGAACGGCTATCTTGTTTATGACACTGAAGTCCGCAGGTGCGAGGGTTTATCCGGTCCTCCCTAAAAGGAACAACGGCTACGGCCTTTCCAAGGATCTGATCAGGCAGTTTTCCCGCTACGGGGATCTACTCGTTACAGTGGATAACGGGACCTCCGCGGTTGAGGAGATCGACAGCTCAAGTATTGAAACAGTCGTGATAGACCACCACAACGCTCCCCAAAGTCTCCCCAGCAGGGCTGTTGTAGTAAATCCGAAGATCCTCGAAAGGGACTCCGAAGCTAAAGCTTTATCCTCCGCAGGAATGAGCTTTTATGTGAGCGTTCTTTTAAGAGAGTTTCTCGGCTTGGATTTGGATCCGAGGGTGTTTTTGGATCTCGTAGCTTTGGGAACAGTTGCGGACGTTATGCCCATGAACCTGACCAACAGAATACTCGTTTCGAAGGGTATAAATCTTCTCCAAGTCACCTCCAGACCGGGACTGAAGGAACTCCTGAGAGTTTGCAATCTATCTTCAGAAATAGCTACTGAAGACATTGCTTTCTTTATAGCGCCGAGGATCAACGCACCGGGCAGGATAGGAAGTCCGGATCTTGCCTTCAAACTCTTGACCGCCAGATCCTACGAAGAGGCTAAAAGGCTCGCCTTTAGAATAGAAGACCTAAACGACTACAGGAAGAAACTAACCAACGCTATCTTAGAAAAAGCCCTCAAGCTTGCCCAAGCTCTTAAGGACAAAAACTTCATAACCCTCTGGGACAAAAGGTGGCATCCGGGAGTTATAGGTATAGTTGCGGGGAGGCTATCGAGCTTACTTGAAAGGCCCGTTGCCATCTTCTCTCAAGGAAAACTGACCTCGGTAGGTTCTGTGAGATCCGTGGAAGGTCTTGACGTTTATGAGGGTTTGAGGTCTTTCTCCCACATGTTTATAAAGTGGGGCGGACACTCGCAGGCTGCAGGTCTCACTTTAGAAACCCGTCTTCTCGGTAGCTTCTCAGACGCTATGGACGAATATTTTAAGGGCAGAACCCCTGCCAAACAGCCTCTGCAGATAGATATGGAACTTCCCGTAGATGAAATTAACCCTGCTTTGGAGAAGGATCTTAAAAAGCTCTCCCCCTTCGGGGAGAAAAACCCTTATCCCACGTTCCTTTCCGAAGAGCTGAACCTGAGTGACTTTGCTTTTAGCAAGAGACTTATAAAGGTGAAGGGTAAAAACTTCAAAGTGGATTGGGAACTTGCGGATTTTATAAGAAAATCTCGGAAAGTTAAGCTGGTTTACCGCTTTAAGGAAAAGTATTGGGAAATTTTAGACGCGGAGAGAACGGATGGCTTCGGGGAAAACCCATGAGATCGTGAACCTCGTCGCTCTCGCTCCTATGCTTTACTTCGTTCCTTCAGAATACACTCTCTACTTTGCAGGAGGCTACGTAGCCGGGACCTTTCTTCTTTCACCTGACATCGACCTTCCCCATTCAAGATCCTCCAAAAGGTGGAAGATCCTAAGGTGTTTTTGGTTTCCCTATCAGGCCCTTTTTTCCCACAGGGGCCTATCCCACGTCCCTGTATTGGGAACCTTCACGAGAATCTTGTATTTGGTTTTCATACTAATCTTTCTTTACTTTGCTCTCATAGGTATCCTCAGCTTTTGGAACAGGGAAGTTGCCTCTTCTTTGGCCTCTTTAGACATTCAAGCCCTTCTGAAGGACGTGCTTTCGGGGGAGGAGGCTCTATACGTTGTGCTGGGCATAATATGTGCGGACATAATGCATATAGTTTTGGATTGGATCAGCTCTTTCTTTAAGAGGATTGCAAAATGGTAGGCGGGACGGGACTTGAACCCGTGACCTCCGCCTTGTAAGGGCGGCGCTCTCCCAACTGAGCTACCCGCCTTTCCTTTAAGGATTATAAACTATTACCCCATGGAAAAGAGAGGTATAGTGGTCATAAACTTCGGATCCCAGTATGTTCAACTCATTGCAAGAAGGGTAAGAGAGGTCGGGGTCTTCAGTGAGATACTTCACTGGGACACACCGATTGAGGAAATAAAAAAGAAAAACCCTTACGGGATCATATTTTCGGGCGGTCCCGCCTCCGTATATTCGGAAGGAGCCCCCCTTCCCGACAGAAGGATCTACGACTTAGGTATACCCATTCTCGGCATATGTTACGGACTTCAGGTTATAACCCACCAACTTGGCGGAAAGGTTTGGAAAGCGGAAAAGCAAGAGTTCGGAAGGTCAACCCTTGAGGTTTTAAAAGAGGATCCCCTCTTTGAAGGCATACCCAAAACATTCGACGTTTGGATGAGCCATGCGGATAAAGTAGTTGATCTTCCCCGAGGCTTTAAAAATCTTGCAACTTCCGAAAACTCCCCCTATGCGGTTATAGTAAACGATCAAAAGAAGATATACGGCCTTCAGTTTCATCCTGAGGTGGTTCACACCCAATACGGAACCAAAATTATTGAAAACTTTGTGAAAAACATCTGCAAAGCTCCCCAAAACTGGAAGATGGGGGACTTTATAGAGGATAAGATAGAGGAGATAAGAAAGGTTGTCGGAAGATCAAAGGTTATTGCAGCTCTGTCGGGAGGAGTTGACTCTACGGTCGCTTCCGTTCTGGTCCACAGGGCTATAGGAGATCAGCTAAGGTGCTTTTTTATAGACCACGGCCTTTTAAGAGAAGGAGAGAGAGAGGAGGTTGAAAGAAACCTAAGATCTCTGGGTCTCCCTTTGAAGGTGGTAGATGCGGGTCAAATCTTCTTAGAAAGATTGAAAGGAGTGGAGGACCCGGAGGAGAAGAGGAGGATCATCGGAAGGACCTTCATAGAGGTTTTTGAAAGGGAAGCAAAGAATGTGGAGGGAGCGGAGTTTCTACTTCAAGGAACCTTATATCCGGATGTAGTCGAGAGTGCCGGCATAAAGGGAAGTGCAAAGATAAAGACCCATCACAACGTGGGAGGCCTTCCCGAGAAGATGAACCTCAAGCTATTAGAACCCTTTAGAGAGCTTTTCAAAGATGAGGTGAGGGAGATAGGCAGAATCTTGGGAGTGCCCGAAGAGATTCTAAAGAGGCACCCCTTCCCCGGACCAGGACTTGCGGTGAGGATATTGGGTGAGGTAAATCCAGAGGATCTGAAGCTACTGAGAAAAGCGGACAAGATATTCATAGAAGAACTCAAAAAGGAAGGCTTATACGACAAGGTTTGGCAGGCTTTTGCGGTTTTGCTTCCTATCAGATCCGTGGGTGTTATGGGTGATGTAAGAACCTACGGGCGCGTGATTGCCTTGAGAGCGGTCGAAAGCGTAGACGGGATGACCGCGGACTGGGCAAGGTTGCCTCAGGATTTCTTAGATAAAGTAGCCAGAAGAATAACCAACGAAGTGAGGGGTATCAGCAGGGTAGTCTACGACATATCCTCCAAGCCTCCCTCCACCATAGAGTGGGAGTGAATCTCACTTGGGAGGACACTTGGGAGAAAGTTTTCTGTCTTTGAACCTCAAAGACCACTCTATAGCCTCTTTTACCGCTTGATTCTTTTCCTCTTCGGAAAGATCTACTTTGTAGGTCAGCTCCATACCCTGTGAAAGGATCCAAGGGTCTTCCCCTATCTTCCCTTTGTTTAGGTTATATATGGCAGGCCAGTAGAGGGAGTTTCCGTAAACCCTATCGGAGATATCCCATAGAGTATCACACCACCTGACCTTTACGGTGGCGTAAGCAGGCTTTTCTTCTTCAGCTTGCTTTTGAGGTGCGGGTGTTTCGAGTGCGGTTTCTCTCATCCTCTGCTTTTCTTCAAGTTTTGCCTTTGCGTTGTTGAGAATGTTTCTTACTTCTGAAAGGATGGTTTTCGCTTCCTTGAGGTTCTCCTTGGCTTGAGCTATGTTTTGTTTGGGTTCTTTCGTTTCTTCCTTTACCTCTTCGAGCAAGGTTTTGCTTGCACAAGATTGACCCGTGATTACGAAAGCGGAAAGACCTATAACGGGCACGAGCGCTATCAAAGCCCTTTTCATTTCCTGACCTCCCGCTTTTTAGAAGGACTCTACCTTCGCTTTTATTTCTTCCGCGAGCTTCTTAAGTTCTTGTGCTTCCTTCTTAACTTGTTCTGTCTCTTCCTTTACCTGAGCGGTTTCCTTTTTAAGGGCTTCTACCTCCTTCCTTAAAGCTTCCACTTCCGACTTGGACGCACAGGAAAAAGACAGAAAACCTACCGCTACCACTCCCGTGAGAGCTATCAGTTTTTTCATTCCTGCTGACCTCCCTTCTTATCAAATCGCCACTTTATAATAACATTTTCAATGCCCAAGAGAAAGGACATTAAAAGAATCCTAATCATCGGATCGGGTCCCATAGTGATAGGTCAGGCCGCGGAGTTCGATTACTCGGGCACGCAGGCCTGTAAAGCCCTAAAGCAAGAAGGTTATGAGGTTGTTCTGGTCAACTCGAACCCCGCAACCATAATGACTGACCCGGAAGTCGCGGACAGAACCTACATAGAACCCCTCACCGCGGATGTAATAGAGGAAATAATAAAAAAAGAGAGACCCGACGCCTTACTTCCCACCCTCGGCGGTCAGACCGCCTTGAACCTTGCGGTAGAACTATACGAGAGCGGGGTTTTAGATCGATACGGGGTTGAAATGATAGGAGCATCTTACGAAGCTATCAAGAAAGGGGAAGATAGGGATCTCTTCCGCGAAGCCATGAAGAACATAAACCTTAAGGTCCCCGAAAGTGCGGTCGTTTCTTCCGAAGAGGAGGGGATGAAAGCGGTTCAAAAGATAGGATTTCCCGTAATCCTTAGACCTGCCTTTACCTTGGGAGGGACGGGTGGATCCATAGCTTACAACGTGGAAGAGTTTAGGGAAAAGCTTCAGATAGCTTTGAAAACCTCTCCCATACATCAGGTTCTCATAGATAAATCCCTCATCGGCTGGAAGGAATTCGAGTTTGAGGTAATAAGAGACAAGGCGGACAACGTGATAATCGTGTGTTCGATAGAGAACTTCGACCCTATGGGGGTCCACACGGGGGACTCTATCACGGTTGCACCCGCTCAAACCTTGACGGACAAAGAATATCAGATGCTCAGGGATGCCTCCATTGCCATTATCAGAGAAATCGGCGTGGATACGGGTGGATCTAACATTCAATTCGCGGTAAATCCCGAAAACGGGGACTTTTACGTTATAGAGATGAACCCGCGGGTTTCAAGGTCTTCCGCTCTGGCCTCCAAAGCTACGGGCTTTCCCATAGCCAAAGTTGCCGCGAAGCTCGCGGTTGGCTACACCTTGGACGAGCTAAAGAACGATATAACACGCTTTACACCCGCTTCTTTTGAACCCTCCATCGACTACGTGGTTGTTAAGATACCGAGGTTCGACTTTAAGAAGTTCCCCGGTGCGGATACTACCCTCACGACGATGATGAAATCGGTGGGAGAAGTAATGGCTATAGGTAGAACCTTCAAAGAAGCCCTCTTGAAAGCTATAAGGAGTTTGGAGCTTGACAGATACGGGTTGGCCTTCCCGAAATTGGACGTGAGCGATGCGGACCTCATAAGGGGTCTTAGGGTTCCTAACGAAGACAGACTCTGGTATATAGCGGAGGCTTTCAGAAGGGGTATGTCCATAGACGAGGTATACGAATACACCAAGATCGACAGATGGTTTCTATTTAACATCCTTGAGATAGTCCAATATGAAGAGGTCCTTAAGGAAGAAGATCTCACGGAAGAGGTATTAAGGAGAGCAAAGGAAATGGGATATTCCGACAGAGAGATAGCTAAGATCAGAGGCATTCAAGAGGAGGAGGTGAGGGCCCTAAGGGAAAGATACGGTATAAAGCCTGCTTTTAAAGGTGTTGATACATGTGCGGGAGAGTTTGTAGCCTACACGCCCTATTATTACTCCTCTTACGAGAGACCCTTTTTCAAGATCGGGGGAGAAATCTTATTGGATGAAGATTGAAAGATGGCTGGAAACAGGGTAGTTATAGTCGGAAGACCCAATGTGGGAAAGTCTACCCTCTTTAACAGGGTTATAAAAAGGAGGAAGGCAATAGTTGAAGATGTGCCAGGAGTGACCCGCGATTCGGTGGAGGCATTAGCGGAGTGGGGCGGAAAGGAGTTTCTCATAGTAGACACGGGAGGTCTAATAACTGAGTCTTCCGACGAGATACTCAGCAAGGTAAGGAAAGTAATAGAGAGGGAGATAAACAGGGCGGATGTGATTCTCTTTGTGGTAGATGCCAGATCGGGGATAACCCCCTTGGATGAGGAGATAGCGAATCTCCTTATGCCTTTAAAAGACAGGGTTCTTCTTGTAGTTAACAAAGCGGACACCGACAGGGAGGAGGAGGCATCCCTGGAGTTCTACGCTCTCGGCTTTGAAAAGCTGTTTCCTGTCTCCGCGCTTCACGGTAGGGGCGTTGGAGATCTTCTCGATGAAGTGGTCAAGAGGATCGAAAGCCCGAAGGCACAGATCTCATACGAAGGAACGAAGATTTCCTTCGTGGGAAGACCTAACGTGGGGAAGTCTACCCTCGTGAACGCTCTCTTAAAGGAGGAGCGGGTGATCGTCTCACCCGTTGCGGGCACGACCAGGGATGCGGTGGAAGTTCCCTTCTCTTGGAAGGGAGAAAACTTCGTCCTTATAGATACCGCAGGGGTGAGGAGGCCTTCTAAGGTAGAGTTTGGGATTGAGTTCTTCGCAGTGGGGAGAACCATTAAAGCTATAGAGCTCAGCGATGTAGTTTGTCTCGTTTTGGACGCTTCGGAGGGAGTAACGCGCCAAGATAAGCGCTTAGGAGGTCTAATAGAAAGACGCTACAGGGCGTGCGTTATAGTCTGGAACAAGGTAGATTTGAGTCCGTGGACAGAAGAGGAGCTTACCGCTATAGCGAGGAAGGAGTTATTTTTCTTAGACTTTGCTCCGGTGGTCTTTACCGTTGCAACGCGTGGGGAAGGCTTAGAAGATCTTATGAATGAAGTAAACCAAGCTTACGCGGACTTTACCCGCCAGCACAAGACCTCTTACGTAAACAGGGCGGTTCAGAGGATCTTCAAGGAAAAGCCCCATCCTACGAAGAAGGGAAGGGAGGTGAAGGTATACTACGCCTTTCAAGAAGGGATAAAGCCTCCCACCGTGGTAATAATTACCAACGATCCGGAGTGGAAGGAAAGTTATAAGAGATTCTTCATAAAGAGGCTCAGGCAAGAGCTCAAAATAAACAAAGCTCCTCTGAAACTTATCCTCAGGGGGAGAGAAGGTTAACCTTAAGATCTTTCAAACTACCGCTCAGCCTAACTTTGCCAAGATTACCGCTAAAAGTGGCTTCAACTCTGCTGTTTGCAAGATCCTGCCAATCCAGTTTTATTCTGCCTCCTCCTTCAAGATCCTGGCCCGCAAACAAAATCCTGCCCTTAAAGGTCTCTCCCTTGAAGGTTAAAGAGACCCTTTCTATCTTTCCCATTTCGGTGTTTATCCCTTCAAGGGTTATCTTACCCTCAAGACCTTTTTCTTTGAACTTTAGCTTTCCGCTTATCTTAGACAGATCTTTCAAGCAGGAAAATTCCTTGAAACTTACACTCTTGGAGAGAAGGTTTACCTTGATCCTACCTTTACCGCAGGTCACATCAGCTGAAGGAGGTAAAAGGTGAAGTTTGAAACTGTCAAACCTTCCAACCTCTTTTCCTCTGAAGTTAACGCTACCCTTAAAGAGGTTTACGGAAAACAGACCCTCTTTGGCACCGTTGGCTAAAACATAGATCTCCTTCTTTTGGAGAAACTCGTAGAGCATAACGGTTTTAGGGATACTTACGAAAACACTAAAGACAACACCGAATATTAAAAGGGTCAAGCTGAGGATCAAATCAGAAATAGAAATCTTCTTCATCTTCCTCTTCTGATACCTCTACTTTGGATTTTTCCTCCTTTTTGGGTTTTTCCTTGAGCCTTTCTATAAGCTTGTCCGAGATCTCCTTGTGAGCACGGGTTATCTCCGCAAGCTCTTCAGGAGAGGAAACTATGTAGGGTGTTATGAAGATAAAGAGGGAGGTCTTGTCGTCCTGCTTGAAATCCCTTCTAAAAAGGCGTCCGAGAAGTGGGACCTTAGATAAACCCGGAACACCCTCTATGGTTTTTAAGGTCTTCGTGCTCACCAAACCTCCGAGTATAACGGTTTGTCCGTTTTCTACAACCACCTCCGAGTTTATTTCCCTGTTGGAGGTTACGGGAACGGTGTAGCTCGTCGATCCTATCTGGTTGGTGACGAAGTCTACGATCTCCTCAAGGTTAAGGGAGATAGAAAGCCTCAAGTTGTTGCCTGAAATCCTTGGGGTTACATCCAAGGAAAGACCCACTTCCTTATAATCGTAAGTGATAATAGGCTGGCCGTTTATATCAAACTTCACACCCTCCGCGTAAGGTATAACTTGCCCGACCTTTATTACCGCGGGCTGATTGTCGAGGGTAAGAACCTTTGGGTTAGAAATGATGTTAAAACCGGAACCGCTTTCTAAAAGGGAAAAAAGGAATACCAGATCCGGAAACAGAAGGGTGGTTCCCCCGACTTCCACTTGTGTCCCGGATGGTGAGAAAACGCCCATTAGAAAGTTCCCCGACACGAAAGCGTTATACACATCGTTGATACTACTTCCTCCGAACGCTGCACCTCCCCTCTTTCCCAACACTTGCCAGCGAACGCCTATGTCTAAAAGGCTTTTTGTAGATGCCTCTACAACGGTTGCTGCGATCAAAACTTGCTTGCGTCTTTTGTCTATCTGCTCTATGAGTTTCAGAAAAGACTCGTATTCCGCTTTTGTAGCGTAAAGGATAATGGAATTAGTTCCCCTGTCAAAACCTATACGTAAACCTTCCTTTGTGGTTATTACCGGGATGGGCTGAGGTGACTTCCTTTGGGGCTTTGTCTTAGCTTGCTTTTGACCCTTCCCTTTAGAAACTGTTTTCCTGTTTTGGGTTCTTTGCGTGGGCTGTTGCCTTCTGTGTGTGCTTTGAGCTTTTATACCTTTTCCAAAGAGATTTCCCAGAACCTCCGCCATCTCCTCCGCGGAGACGAACTTTAAAGGGATCAAATAAAAGGCTCTTTCTGAAACCTTGGGAAGGTCCAAAGAGTCAACTTTACGGATCAGTTCTTTTGCTACTTGAACCGCCTCTTTTGGCCCTGCTACGAGAAGTGTGTTCGTCTCTTGAGAGAAGGAAACGACGGTCGGCATGCCAAAACGCCTTGTGAAAATCTGGTTCAGTGAGCTGATGAGTCGGGAAGCCTCTTGAGCGGGAATGTTCTTGAGGTGAAACACCTCAAAACTCGGCGAGGCCTTTTCCGAGTCGAGGATACTCAAGAGCTTTTTTGCCTTTTCTATATTCTCTCCCACGTCCGCTATAACTATGGTGTTGGAAGCCTGATGGGCACTCACACGGGCGAAGGGAGATAGAAAAGGTCTTACCGTATTTATTACCGCGTTGACCTCGACATTTTTGAGCCTCTTGGCAAAAACCGCTATCTCCCCGCGGGCAACCTTCTCTTTAAAACCCGTGCTAAGAACCCCCTTGTTGGCAGGAACTATAAGAGCAAACTCACCCTTGTCCACGATCGCGTAGCCGTTTGCAAGCAAAAGTAGGGAAAAAAGATCCCAAGCCTCTTTAACACTGATGGGTTCCGAAAGTTCTACGCTAACCTTCCCTCTGACGGAAGGGTCGACGACTATGTTCTTACCGCTTATCTCGGACATGTATTCCGCGAGCGTCTTTATATCTACTTCTTGGAAGTTAAGCAAAACCTTTTCTTTCTCTCCTCCCCAAGTGAGGGAAAGGGTAATCAGGAAAAAGATGTTAAGCAGAAAAAGTCCTAATCTCATCGTGGTATATTTTAAATGTTAGGAGAGGTGGCCGAGTGGCCGAAGGCGGCCGCTTGCTAAGCGGCAGAGGGTTAACAGCCCTCCGAGGGTTCGAATCCCTCCCTCTCCGCCACACAACCCCCTCAGGAGGAAAGCCATGAAGCTTACCATATATCTGATCACCGACGATAAATACTTCAAAGGTAGAGACCTTTTTGAGACTATAGAGAAAGCACTCCAAGGCGGTGTTACCGCGGTCCAATACCGTTTTAAAAACAAAGATACACGTCAGATGTATGAAGAACTTCTAAAGCTCAGGGAAATCACCAGAAACTACGGAGCGGACCTCGTAGTAAACGACAGGGTAGATCTTGCCTTAGCGGTAGAAGCGGACGGGGTTCACGTGGGAAAAAAGGATCTACCACCCGAAGCGGTAAGAAAGGTCGCGGGAGATAAACTATACGTCGGCTACACCGCCAACAGCTTAGAGGAGCTAAAGGAAGCCCAAAAACTACCCGTTGACTACATAGGCTTCGGATCTATATATCCGACATCAACTAAAGAAAACTACAAGCTCGTTGGGTTAGAAGCTTTAAGGGAAGCAATTAGGATCTCCGAGAAGCCCATAGTTGCCATAGGTGGGATAATGCCTTACAGGGTTCACGAAGTGATAAAGGCAGGGTGTAGGAACTTGGCGATCTCCGCAGGTATACTCGCTTTTGAAGATGTAAAAAAAGCTTCTGAGGAAATAAAGAGAGCTTACCAAAAAACTATGAGACAGCTTATGCTTATGGGACAGCTGTGAGTTTTTTCGTCTATAGACGGAGGATCCAGTTTTACGAGACTGATGCTCAAGGCATAGTTCACCATTCCAACTACTTCAGGCTCTTTGAAGAAGCGAGGGGTGAATTCTTAAGGCAAGCGGGTCTACCTTACAGGAAACTGAGGGAAGAAGGCTACGATGTAGTTTTGCTGGAGGCGTCTTGCTCCTTTAAGAAGCCCCTTTTTTACGATGACCTCGTGGAGGTCTATCTTTCTCTTGAGGAGTTCAAAAAATACACCTTTTCCTTCGCTTACGAGGTTAAAGTAGAAGCGGACCTTAAGGCTCAAGGCTTTACACGCCACTGTGTTGTTAAAAATTCAAAGATCGTCGCCATACCCCAAATACTGAAATCTACCGTCGAGGACTTCCTTCAAGACACCAAACGAACACCGCCATCCTCACAAAAAGACCGTTTCTGACCTGCTGTTGAATGAGTGACTTTTCAGAGTAGATCAAATCCCCTTCAATATCCACTTCCCTGTTTACCGGGCCAGGATGCAGAAAGTAACCCCTTAACTTGGAGTATCTGTCCTTGGTAAGACCGAACTTCTGAAAGTAGGATCTCTCAGAAGGAATAAGCTTTTCCTTCTGGCGTTCTTTTTGAAGTCTCAGCCAAATTACCGCGTCCGCCCAGTGTATAGCCTCCTCTATATGGGTGAAGATCTCAGATACACCTAAGGCTTTCACATCGGAAGGGATCAAGCTTAAGGGACCGCAAACGGAAACCTCCGCCCCGAAGGTCTTCAATAGCGGAAGCCCCGATCTAAAAACCCTGCTGTGGGCAATATCTCCAACATAAAGGACCTTTAACCCTTCCAAGCTACCGTAGGCTTCTAACAGGGTAAAGAGATCTATAAGTCCTTGGGTAGGGTGCTGGTGGGTTCCGTCCCCGCCGTTTATCAGAGAAAGAGAAACTTCTTTGGTTAAACTTTCATAAGGAAACAGCACGAAAGGAACCCTAAAAACCACGGATCTAAAGTCGAGAGCTTCGAGAGTTTTTAAGGTGTCGAAAAAGCTTTCGCCCTTGACGAGGGAGCTTCCTTCAGAGGAAACCGTATAGGTTCTAAGACCCAAAAGTTTTGCAGCTTTTTCAAAGGAGATCCGAGTTCTCGTGGAGGGTTCAAAAAACAACAGGGCAACGTCTCCATCCAACCTCGGGTATGATGACCCTTTTTTTAGGGATACGAAAAGGTCGTATATGGTTAGAACTTCCTCCTTTGAAAGGTCCGCGGAAGATATTAGGCTCCTCATGACTCTTTTAATGCGTTTACTATCTCCTGCAAGGCCTTCTTTGCATCCGCAAAGAGCATGAGGGTGTTGTCCATAGCAAAGAGGGGGTTAGGGATTCCTGCAAAACCCGGGCTGAGACTTCTCTTTATGACCACGACAGTCCTTGCCTTCCAAACCTCAAGGACGGGCATACCCGCTATCGGACTTTTAGGATCCGTCTGGGCCAAAGGGTTTACTACATCGTTTGCTCCTACCACTATGACCACATCTGTTTGCTCAAAGGAAGGATTTATCTCATCAAGGTCCTTCATCTTTTCGTAGGGGATGTCTACTTCTGCGAGGAGAACGTTCATATGTCCGGGCATCCTACCCGCAACCGGGTGTATGGCGAACTCAACCTCAATACCTTTTGATTCCAGAAGGTTAAAAAGGTCTCTGACCGCGTGCTGAGCTTGAGCCACCGCCATACCGTAACCCGGAACTATAACTACCCTGCGGGCACCTTCCAAAAGCAAAGCAACCTCTTCGGGTGTAGTCGCTTTCACCTTTCCTTCGTATATGTCGTCCGACTGAGCCTTTACCTCACCGAATCCTCCAAACAGGACGTTAGTCAGAGACCTGTTCATCGCCTTGCACATTAAGTTGGTAAGGATTATCCCCGAAGCTCCCACCAAAGACCCTGAGATTATCAGTGCGTTGTTCTCCAGAACGAAACCTGTGGCGGATGCAGCAAGGCCAGAGTAGGAATTAAGAAGTGCTATAACGACAGGCATATCCGCACCGCCGATGGCTATGGTAAGAAGGACTCCCAAAACCAAACCGACCGCAAGAAGGATCCAGTAAAGAAAAGTAGACTGAGGGTTCAGAACTATAAGTGCCCCTAATCCTAAACCCAGAAGACCTACGAGAGCTTTAACGATCTGTTCTCCCGAATACCTTATAGGCCTTTCCTTCATGAGGCCCTGGAGCTTAGCAAAGGCGACACCGCTACCTGAAAAAGTCACCGCTCCGATCAAACCGGACGCTACCGTTGCAAGCAGGAATGGAATGGAAGGCTCGTGGGTTTCCATGAGAGCACTTCCCGCAACCAAAGCGGAAGCACCGCCTCCGAATCCGTTAAAGAGAGCAACGAGCTGAGGCATCGCGGTCATCTCAACTTTGAGAGCAAGTATCGTTCCTATCAAAGCACCTACGATCAGGCCTGCGACTATGAAGCTAAAGTCGATGATCCTCTTGTCCAAGAGAGTTACCAAAACCGCTATGAGCATACCTACCGAGGCGGTTAGGTTTCCCCTGACTGCGGTTTTGGGATGAGACAGCCCCTTAAGGCCGAAGATAAAAAGTGATGCGGAAAGAAGGTATGCGAGGTTTACTATAACCTTCTCCATACTACTTCCTCTTGAACATTTCAAGCATCCTGTGAGTTACCAAAAAGCCTCCTACAACGTTTATCGTTGCAAAGACGAGAGCTATAAAACCTAACAGGGTAGTTAAAGTAGAATGCCCTGAACCCGCGGATATTAAAGCCCCTACGATGGTTATTCCGGATATAGCGTTTGACCCGGACATTAAGGGAGTGTGAAGGGTGGGAGGAACCTTGGTAATAACCTCGAAACCGACGAACATAGAAAGCACGAAAACGGTCAGATACATTACCCACTCTTCCATCATCCTACCCCCAACGCTTCCTTTACCCTTTCCGAGAAAAGATCACCTTCCTTAAACAGTAGAGACTCTCTGACTATCTCATCTTCCAAGTTTATGTTCAGTGATCCCTCCCTTACCAAAAGGGCTAAAAAGTTTGTGATGTTCCTCGAATACATCAAGCTCGCATCGTAGGGAACCTGGGAGGGAAGGTTTACCGGTCCCGCTATGACTACTCCGTATTTTTCTATAACCTCTCCAGGCTGGGTAAGTTCGCAGTTGCCCCCCCTCTCCGCTGCCAAGTCCACTATAACCGAACCGGGTCTCATTTCCTTTACCATGTCTTCCGTTATCAGAAGCGGAGCTTTCTTTCCGGGAACAACCGCTGTGGATATCACGAGATCGCTTCTCGATACGACCTCCTTCATAACTTCCCTCTGTCTTTTGTAGAACTCCTCACCCATCTCCTTTGCGTATCCGCCCCTATCTTCCGCGGATTCGGACTCGAGACCGAGCTCTACAAATTTGGCCCCTAAACTCTCCACCTGCTCTTTTGTAGAAGGTCTAATATCGTATGCCTCTACCACAGCTCCGAGCCTTCTTGCGGTCGCTATAGCCTGAAGACCTGCCACACCTGCACCTATGACGAAAACCTTAGCGGGAAGGATCGTCCCCGCTGCGGTGGTGAGCATAGGAAACATCTTCTTAAGGAGGTTTGCTCCTATCAGAACCGCTTTGTAACCGGAAACGGTAGCTTGAGACGAAAGGGCGTCCATACTCTGAGCCCTGCTGATACGGGGAACCAGCTCCATTGCAAAGGCGGTGATCTTAAGAGATTTAACCTTTTCGAGAATCTTTCCTACCGAGAAAGGATCCAAAAATCCCAAAATTACCTTACCCTCATACAGATCAGCTTCCTTTAAAAATCCTTCTTCGTTCGCGCTCAAATTCCTAACGGAGGCTATCACGTCAGATTTCCTGATCACATCTTCCCTTTTCAGGATCTGAGCTCCCGATTTCTGATATTCCGAATCTTCAAAACCCGCTCTTTTACCTGCACCTTCTTCTATTAATACCTCAAAACCTATCTTTTTTAGCCTTTCCACATCCTGAGGAACTAAAGCTACACGGTTTTCCCCGCTGAAGGTTTCCTTAGGAACTCCTAAAATCATGGCTTTACCTTAAAATTGTATATGTTCGCTATAATGTATGAGGCATTAAATTCGCACCTTTCCCGCTTGGGTTGGTCCCGAAAGGGACTTCCGGGAAAGGGAGGCAAAACCCAAGGAGGTGAAAGATGGCTGTAGTTTCTATGAAGGAGCTCTTGGAGGCAGGAGTTCACTTCGGTCACTCTAAGTCCCGCTGGAATCCGAAGATGGCCCCTTACCTTTATGGGGTCAAAAACGGCATCCACATAATAGACCTCAACAAAACGTTGGTCTTACTCGAGGAAGCTTACAACTATGTTTCCGACATGGTTGCTCAGGGAGCCCAGGTTCTCTTCGTTGGAACCAAGCGTCAAGCCAAGGAGATTATCAAAGAAGAGGCGGAACGTTGCGGAGCTTTTTATGTAAATGAGAGATGGGTAGGAGGTCTTCTCACCAACTTCCAAACGGTCAGAAGGAGCATCCAAAAACTTATAAAGCTTGAAAGGATGGAGGCGGAAGGGATATTTGACGTCCTGCCCAAAAAGGAGGTTAGGAGACTCAAGCGTCAGATGGAAAAACTCAACAAGCTCTACGGCGGTATAAGGGAGATGACCAGGCTTCCCGATCTCATATGGGTTGTAGATACGGTCAGGGAAGCCATAGCTGTTTCTGAAGCCAGGAAGCTCGGAATACCGGTGGTTGCTATAGCGGACTCCAACTGCGACCCGGATCTCATAGACTATATCGTTCCCGGAAACGACGATGCTATAAAGTCTATAAAGCTCCTGACTTCCAAAATAGCGGACGCGGTCATAGAGGGTAAAAACAGAAGAGAAAGCGCGGAAGAGGTTGAGGTCAAGAAAGAGCGTAAAGTCATCACCGTTGAAGAGCACGAAAAAGAACTCTTTGAAAAGGCTGTCGCTATGTCTGAAAAGTATGAAGAGCTTGACAAAGATACCGTAGACTACGAGTAATTCGGAGGTAAGAAAAATGGCGGTCAATATGGCGGATGTGAAAAAACTCAGAGAGATGACCGGTGCGGGTATGCTCGACTGCAAGAAGGCCCTCGAAGAGGCGGGAGGCGATTTGGAAAGAGCTAAGGAAATTTTGAGGGTCAAGGGCCTTGCGAGAGCGGAGAAAAAGGCGGGAAGGGAAACAAAAGAAGGGATTATCAAGGCCAAGATCTCGGAAGACAGGAAAAAGGGAGCCCTCATAGAGCTGAACTGCGAAACAGATTTCGTTGCAAGAAACGAAGAGTTCCAAAAGCTCGCGGACACACTTTTGGATCATATCCTCTCCGTTCAAGAGAACGCAAATAGGGAAGGGGAAGGTTCGGATATACTGAGCCAGAAGCTTTCCGGTTCCGATAAGACCCTCGAAGACTTGATAAAGGAAGCCATAGCGAAGATAGGGGAAAACATAAGGCTTTCGAGGTTCTGCAGGTTTGACACCGAAGACTACCTCCACTCCTACATCCACGGTGCGGGAAGGATAGGGGTTTTGGTAGAGTTCTCCGCAAAGGATCTGTCGGATGAAGTTCTCCGTCTCGTTCAAGACATAGCCATGCAGATCGCCGCCATGAGACCTGAGTTTGTAAGTATCGATACCATTCCCGAGGAGGTATTAGAGAGGGAGAAGAGGATCCTTTCCGAACAGGCGAGGCAGGAAGGAAAACCTGAACACATCATTGAGAAGATAGTTCAAGGAAAACTCAGGCGCTTTTATGAGGAGAAGGTCCTTCTTGAGCAAGCCTTCATAAAGGATGAAGAGAAGAAGGTCAAGGATGTTCTAAAGGAATCCGGACTGGGAGTGGAGATAAAGCGCTTTTGCAGGTTTGAGCTGGGCGGTCTTTGATGGAAGAGCCCAAGTTCAGGAGGGTTCTGCTAAAGCTTTCGGGGGAAGCCTTTGCGGGAGAAAGAGGCTACGGCATAGATCCAAACTTTCTGAGATACATCTCTGAGGAGATAAGAGAGATCTATGACCTCGGGGTTCAGATAGCTATAGTCATAGGCGGGGGTAACATCTTCAGAGGTTTTCAAGGGGAAAACATAGGAATAGACAGAGCTACAGCGGACTATATGGGTATGCTCGCTACCGTGATAAACGCCCTCGCCCTTCAGTCCGCCCTCGAAGGATACGCGGGTATACCAACGAGGGTCCTCTCCGCTATAGAGATGAGGCAGGTATCCGAGCCTTACATAAGAAGAAGGGCGGTGAGGCACCTCGAAAAAGGGCGGATAGTAATATTCGCTGGTGGAACGGGAAATCCCTTCTTTTCCACAGACACAGCAGCGGCTCTCAGAGCAGCGGAAATATCCGCGGAGGTCCTCCTCAAAGCTACCAAGGTGGGAGGTATATACGACAAAGATCCGGAGAAGTTTGAAGATGCGGTTTTCATACGTGAGATCTCCTACCTTGAAGTTATAAACAAAGGAATAAGGGTTATGGACCACACCGCTCTAACCATGTGCAAGGAAAACAGGATACCCATAATAGTCTTCAACATAAAGGAAAGGGGAAATCTAAGGGCTGTTCTCCTGGGCAAAGAGGTGGGAACCGTCGTAAAGTAACTCCAAAATCCCGGAAGAGAGACCGTATTTTTCACGTAGGGATCTTAAACCTGCCTTTCCCAAGCTGTGGGCTCCCGCAACAATCAGGGCTTTTTTACCTCTCAAAATGTCTTCCACGGTGTCTTCAAGTATAGATAAAGCCTCTTCCTCCGATATACCCCTTCCGTCTTGTAAAGTATCCGCGGGCAGGCAGATAAACTCTTTAGCTTTTAAGCTACCGACGATCAAGGTAGAACTCTTTTCCGGGCGGAATTCCACTTGTAGCTTTGCTTCAACGCGGTTTTCTTTTAGAAGATTTTCGTATTCCTTGGGGACTATAAAGGTAGGACTGCTCAAAGGTGAGATCTCTTCTAAGGGTTCATCTTTGAAAGGATCTGAAAGTTTTATCCTCAAGAACTGTTTGTTAAAGTATAGTGTGTCTTTATGTTGGCTTTGAAAATCCGCCCTTAGCCTTCCTCTTATTGACTGGGAGTAGGGAACTATGTAGGAAGGGATCGCCTCTCCCTCTACCCAGATTCCTCCCCAAAGAGGCTTCCAGTTTAGGAAAGGAAACTCCTCCTCAAAAACAGGCAGGTTGAGTTCCCTCGCCTTAAGGTGCAACACCTTTATAAAGATCCTCTCCTCCTTCGATCCCGGCCTTCTACCCTTGTAGCAAACCAGGTCCCAAACCGCTTCCTCTTGCTTCTGATTAAAAAGAGCGTGAACACATCCGCAGTAATCCTGCTGGTAGAAGGCAAACTCCTTGGAAAGTTCAAACATCTTTTGAACGCCACCGCCCTTGCGGTAATCTAAGGTCAGGAACTTTATTCCGTAAGGTTTTGCGGTTTTTTCACCGCTTTCTTTTAACTGCTTTAGGCTCTTTTTTGGACTCATCAAGAGTGTAGTTGTCATCGCTTCGCAGCCAAGCTCCTTAGCCTTCTGAGCGGATCTCTCCAGTCGGATGTCAAAGCACACCGAACACCTCTCTCCCCTTTCAGGCTCCTTTTCCAAGCCTACAGTGGAGGAAAGCCAGTCTTCGAGGTTGTATTCCCCCTCCAGAAGGGGTATTCCGAGCTCCTTACAGGCCCTTTTAGTTTCAATTAGCCTCAGCCTGTATTCCTCGTAAGGGTGTATATTGGGATCGTAGAAAAAGCCTATAAGATCCGCTTCCGGAAAGTCTTCTCTTAACTTCTTTAGAAAGTAGACCGCATCCGGCGCACAGCATATGTGAACCAGAATCTTCTTCATGGCTTACAACTCCAAAGAACAGAAATCTTTCGAGAACTTAGAGGAAGCATCTTCTATAGCTGAATCTATAACATCGTCGTAGGTGGGAAGCTCATCGGTTCGAAAACCCTGTCTCGAGCACTGACGCTCTGGGCCGGCGGAACCGGAATAGAGCTTTGTCAGGAGCACTTTCGCCGAAAAGACGCTAACAACGGAGACATTGATACGTGTGCTTGCCCTGAAGGCTACACACTTGAAGATCCCTTTCTCATAAACTACGGGAACACCTATTTTTCGCTCCTCTGTGTAAAAGTCCCTTTTGAAAGCTATGTATCTGGGCTCGACTATTACGAGATAATCCGCCCCGAGAAGCTTTCCTATCTGGGCAACCGTGTTACTATCTACTAAGCCCGAAGCTTGGAACTTTTGCTCCTGCAGGACTTTGTCCACGTCCTTCCTGCTTACCACTTCTACTTTAAGTATCTTTCCCTTAACCCTACCTACAAGTTTCGAGATCACATTACCGCACCGGGAAGCTTCCTCCATCCTGTCCCTTGCCATAGACGAGTATATGTGCCCCTTCTCCTTTCTCGTTTGGCTGAAGAGATAGTAATCGAGGAACGACTTTCCCACCTCCCTGCCGTTTTCATACTCCCTATACTCCCATTTCCCCTTTACCGGTAGGATAACCGCGACGCGAACTACTTTTTCCTGAGTTTCACCTTTAACACCGCAGGAGATCAGGGCTAAAAAACTAAAGACAAGAGCAAAAACAAACCCTTTCATGGCAATCTATTTTAAAGGGTGAAGGTGCTTATAGTAGATGACGAAAGGGCTATAGGTAAGGTTCTCAAAACCGCTTTTGAAAACAGAGGGTATGAGGCCCTTTGGGTGGAGGATGCGGAAAATATTCTAAGTGTAGTTGAGGAATTTAAGCCGGATGTGATCCTGTTAGATATAAACATGCCCGGAAAGTCCGGCTTTGAAGCTCTGAAAGAGATCAGGGATGCGGGATACAAAACACCTGTGGTAATGGTAAGCGTTCTCTCCCAAGACTTTAACATAGAAAAGGCTTACAACTTGGGGGCGGTAGACTACGTAGTAAAGCCTGTCAGCATAAACTACCTTATAAGGAAGGTAGAACAACTTGCTAAGGGTAATTAGCCTACTTTTACTTGTAGCTATTACCTTTGGAGAAGAAACCTATTACTGTGTTCAGCTTGCAACTTCCAAAAACTTCGATGCCCTAAAACAACTGATCCTCAAGGGGTCGCGTCTGCCAGACATAAGAGTCGAGAAAATAGGGAGTGCTTACGTTTTGAGGGCAGGTTTTTTTAAGAAGATAGAAAACGCAAAGAGGCTTGAAGCGAGGGCAAAAGATATGTTTCCAGACGCTTTTACAAGAAAGTGCGACTTTCTTCCCGAGAGGATAGTTTTCCCCAAGCTAAAGCCCAGAAGGACCAAATTCTTTACCTACGATCTCGGTATGAGACTGGGACGTCTCTATATAAAGAAAAAGGATTTTGAAAAAGCTGAAGAGCTCTACAGGGAGATGGCTCGCCTTTTTCCCGACAGCAGGGAAGTTAAGCTCCAGCTCGCCCGCGTTCTCTTTTGGCAAGGTAAATACGAAGAAGCCTTGAAGATCTACAGGGAACTTGAAAGGTTCAACCCTGATTTGGCGGACGAGAGGAGACGCGTTGAGGTGAAGATGATCTTAGAAAAAGTGGAAAGACTGGAGAAGGAAGGCAGGGTGGACGAAGCGATAGAACTTCTTAAAAAACTTTACGAGGAAGAAAAGAACTACCAAATCGGCGTGAGACTTTCCAAGCTACTTCTAAAGCAAGGCAGAAAAAAGGAAACTGTTAGTCTGTTGGAGGATCTTGTAAGACTCTATCCTGAAGACACAAGCTTAAGGGAGTTGCTCGTCAAGTTAAAGAAAAAACCTGTTGCTAAAACTGTAAAACGAAAGCCTGCGGTAAAAAAAAAGTCCGACGTAGTTATCTGAAGTTTGGTATCAGATACTACTGGTATGAAAATAGAGATTTCGAAGATAGAGAGTTTTTCGCGGATGCAAAAGTAGGCTCTCTTCTTGTTGGTTTTCGCGTTGTAAACAGGTTCAACAGGGACAACTCCCAGCTCAGAACGGAATTCTACCGGAGGCTGGGTAAAGGAAGGTGGGGGTATTTAAGTGCGGACTTCTCTCCAGAGGCGGATTTCTTACCTGTATACAGCTTAGGAGGCGGAATATTTAAAGGGTTAAAAAAGTCGGAAGCGGGAATAAGCTTACGCTTTATGCGTTTTAAGAATTCAAAGGTTTTCCTGCTGATCCCTTCGATTACCCTATACCTTCCTAAAGACTTTATGAACACAACCTCACTCTACTTTAACCTTGAGCGTTCCACCTACACTTTATACAACAGGATCTTCAAGCGCGCACCTGACAAAGAAGTCTTTTTAGCCTTTTCTGTAGGAACCTCCTCCGAGCGTCTTCAAGCTCAAGAGGACTTCATAAGATACTCAACCTACTCTCTATCCGCCGGAGTGGAAAAGAAGGTTAAAAAGAATTTCTCTTTAGGAGGGTCCCTTAAGACCGAATATAGAGAAGGACTGTATCGAAGGAACGGGGTGGAGGTCTATGGTAGATACTTCTGGTGATCTGGGCCAGATACTTGAAAGGATTCAACCCTTAAGACCGGAAGTTCTTAAGGTCCTTTTGTGGAGGGTTTTTCTGTTTTTAGGGGCTTTAGATGTAGGGCTCTTCGCAGGGACCGTAGTTCATAGGCTTTATGTAGACTACAAAGACAAAAGGTATAGAAGGGCTTACGACTTTTTTACGGATAAGGTTGTTGAGGCTATCTTCGGTGAGGAGGATGTTCCTAATCCCAAGAGCGATATAGAAAAAGAAGCTCTTGTGGATGTGCTCGTGGAGATAAACAGAAAGTTCAGGGGTGAAACGGAAGAAAAAGTAAAAGAAATTGCTAAGAAAACCGGAGTAGTTGAATTTTTAATCAAAAGAACCAAAAGTTTTTCTCTCAGGAAAAGGATCCTCGCTTTTGAAAAGCTTGCCTTTCTCGGAGTAAAGGAGGTTAAAGGTTCTCTAAGGAAAAGTTTAGAGAAGGAAGAGAAGAGTTGGGTAATAAGGAGACTTGCTTTAGCCTACTCGCTTTTGATTGAAGATGTCTCGGAGATTAAGTTCCTCTTCTCAAAACTCAGCACTATTGAGGACACAAGCTTTAAGTTTTTAGAGTTTCTTTGGTTTAACTTGCTCACAAACTTCCACAAAAGAGATAAGTTTGAGGATCTTTTGGGATTTGTAAGAAATCTATTTCGAGAAAGTAAGCTAAAATCTGAGCTTTTAAGATCCTTCGTAGAAGCCTTGGGGAACTTCAAGCATCCCGAAGGAGCTGATCTAATTAGGGAAATCTACGAAGGCTTCAAAGAGGACACACTCATGAGGATAAGTTGCCTTAGGGCTTTAGGTCTTACGGCCTATGAGGGTTTTTGTGAGCTTTTTCTCGAAAACTTGGAACATCCCGACTGGCGTGTCAGAGCGGTAGTTTGCAAGTTCGCTTTTCTGTGTCCGTGGGAGAAAGTAAAGGACCCACTTATAGAGAGACTATATGATAAAAGCTACTACGTTCGTATCAACGCGGGGAACTCCCTTCTGTTCTTCAAGTCCAACGTAAAGCCCGTTCTTGAAGAACTCCTCGAAAGTGAAGACAAGTTCGTCAGGGACACCGCGCGCTATCTACTCCAAAAGCTGGAGCTTCAGCATGCTTGAGGTTGTTGCTTATTTTCTCTTAGGCTTCCAGTTCTTTATCCTCTTTTACTTTACCTTCGTAAACAGTGTCTACACGTTCTTTATACTCTCCTCCCTCCTTTTTACTTACAGACACATGCTCATAGTAAAGAGAGAAAACCTTGAGATAATGCTCTCTAACGCTCTCTACAGACCCATATCTATAATTGTGCCCGCCTACAACGAGCAAGAGACTATAGTATCGAGCGTAAAATCCCTTCTTAACCTTCACTATCCCGAATTTGAGGTTGTCGTTGTGAACGATGGCTCTACTGACAAAACCCTTGAGAAGCTAAAGGAAGCTTTCAGGCTCGTTAGGATTCAGAA